>JAQGIX010000272.1 GCA_028290925.1 Phenylobacterium sp.
ACCGCCGGATCGGGCGGCCGCGGCCTCGATCGGCCGGAGCCGCTGAACCCCGTGCTGGTCGCCACCGCCGCACCTGCGCCGCGGCCCACGACGCCGGCCCGGCTGGTCATCAGCACGGTCCGCCGCAACGAGCGCTCGCCGAGTTCCGGTCTGAAGACGCTGGCCTACCTGGACAATGTGCTGGCCCGGCGCGAGGCGCGGGCCGGCGGCGCCGACGAGGCGGTGATGCTGGACACCCAAGGCCGGCTCGCCTGCGCCGCGGCCGCCAACCTGTTCTGGATCTCCGAGGGGCGGCTCCTCACCCCGGCGCTCGCCTGCGGGGTCCTGCCGGGGATCGTGCGGGCCCGGCTGATCGCCGCCGCCCGCGACCGCCAGGTCCCGGTCGAGGAGGTGTCGGCGGGGCCGGACGCGCTGGCCTCGGCCGAGGCGATCTGGCTCACCAACAGCCTGATCGGGCTGCGGGAGGCCTCCGGGTGGGGCGGCCGGAGCCTGCCGCGGCACCGGCTGGCCGACATGTTCCGCGCAGCGCTGGACATCTGATCGGGCCTCATCCGGCGTTGATTTTGCAGAGGAATTTCCTCGACCTGGGAACCCATACTTAACCGATCCTCATGATTAATCCAAGTAAACCAAAGAAAAAAGTCGTCGAATACTTGGATGTTTACTGAGGATTAAGCGCGATGGGGCAAATTCCCGGTGCGTTTGGGTGAGCAGGCGGTGCTTCAAAAGCCTCCCGCCGCCTGCCCGTCAAAGAAGGAGCTACCCATGTCCAATTTCGTTTCGCGCTTCATGAAGGACGAGTCCGGCGCCACCGCCATCGAGTATGGCCTGATCGCCGCCCTCGTGGCCGTGGCCATCGCCGCGGTGCTGCCGACGCTCGGCCAAAAGCTGAGCAACACCTTCACCAACGTGTCCCAAAAGCTGCCGTAAGCCGAAGCGTAAAGCTTCCCAATGGCGAGGGCCCCTCGGCGACGGGGGGCCCTTCTGCTATCTGGAGCCGTGTAATCGGCATCGTATAGTAAATATAGATAAACTATATTTATGCCGATACTTGACAGATTCACGACCAATTAAGCCATGTCGCGGATATTCCTGGTCCCGGTGCGAGGGATGGGATGCATCCCGCACGCAAGGAGGCTTCCATGTCCAAGTTCGTTTCCCGCTTCATGCACGACCGGTCCGGCGCCACCGCCATCGAATATGGCCTGATCGCCGCCCTCGTGGCGGTCGCCATCGCCGCGGTGCTGCCGACGCTCGGCCAAAAGCTCAGCAACACCTTCACCAACGTGTCCGCCAACCTGCCGTAAGCCGCCTCGTCATCGAGGACCGTTTGCAAGGGCCCCGCGCGCCAGCGCCGGGGCCCTCGCTTTTTTCCGCCGCCGCGCAACGCTCCGTTCATAGGCTGGCGGCATGCTGGGGCGATGCTCCATGTGGTTCAGGCGGCCCTGGTCGCCCTCTTCCCGGCCCTGGTGATCGTCGCGGCCCTGCGCGACGTGACGAGCTACACCATTCCCAACTGGCTCTCGCTCGCGCTGCTGGCGGCCTTCCCGCCCGCGGCGCTCGCCATGGGCCTGCCGCTCGGCGCGCTCGGCCTTCACCTGGGCGTGGGCGTCATCGGCCTGGTCGCCGGCATGGCCATGTTCGCGCTGGGCTGGATCGGCGGCGGCGACGCCAAGCTGTTCGCGGCCGCCGCGCTCTGGCTGGGCTGGCCGGCGGTCGCCACCTACGCCGCCATGACCGGGCTCGCGGGCGGGGCGCTTGCGCTCACCCTGCTGGCCCTGCGCTCGGGGTATCTGCGGCCCTATGTGGTCACCGGCCCCGCCTGGTTCAGCCGCCTGGCCGAGCCCGGCGAGAACGTCCCCTACGGCGCGGCGATCGCCGCGGGCGCGCTGGCCGCCTTCCCGGCGTCGCCGTTCATGGCCGCCTTCTCCGGCTTCTGAGGTTGCGGCCTCGCGGCAGTTGGGCGACAGGGTAGGGCCTGCCCGAGGTGTTAGCCCCATGTCCGAAGTGATCCTCGAGGCGTCCGCCGACGCCGCCATCCCCGTCCACGCCCTGACCGAGGCGGACGCCGCCGGCGTCCTGGCGGCCGCCTCCGCCCTGGCCCGGGGCGCGGCCAGGCTGGCCGACTTCAAGGGCAAGGCCGGCCAGGCGGTGACCGTGCTTTCGGCCGACGGCGCGCCGGAACAGGTGCTGTTCGGCCTGGGCGGCGAGCCCGATCCGATGACCTTCCGGGCCTTGCCGGCCAAGCTCTCGGGCGGGACCTACCGCATCGCCACGACGCCGGCGGGTCTCCGCCCCGACCAGATCGCGCTGGCCTTCGCGCTCGGCAGCTACAGGTTCGACCGTTACAAGGCCCATGGCGCAGAGCGCCCGAAGCTGCTCGCCGAGGGCTGCGACGTCGCCGAGGTGCGCCACCTGGCCCACGCCTGCGCGCTCGCCCGCGACATGGTCAACACCCCGGCCAACGACATGGGCCCGCTGCAGGTCGAGACCATCGCCCGCGAGATCGCCGAACAGTACGCGGCGCAGATCACCGTGGTGACCGGCGAGGGCCTGCTGGAGGCCAACTATCCGGCGGTGCACGCGGTCGGCCGCGCGGCCGTGGCCGAGCGCGCGCCGCGGATGATCGAGATCAGCTGGGGCCAGGCCGGCGCGCCGCTGGTCGCCCTGGTCGGCAAGGGCGTGGTGTTCGACACCGGCGGCCTCGACATCAAGCCCTCGGCCGGCATGCGGCTGATGAAGAAGGACATGGGCGGCGCGGCCCACGCCCTGGCGCTGGCCCGCATGGTGATGCACGCGCAGCTGCCCGTGCGGCTGGCGGTGCTGGTCCCGGCGGTGGAGAACGCCATCTCCGGCGACGCCATGCGGCCCGGCGACGTGCTCGCCTCCCGCAAGGGGATTTCCATCGAGGTCGGCAACACCGACGCCGAAGGCCGGCTGATCCTGGCCGACGCGCTCACCCGAGCGGGCGAGCTGGAGCCGGCCCTGACGCTGGATTTTGCGACGCTCACCGGCGCGGCCCGCGTGGCGCTGGGCCCGCAGCTGCCGCCCTTCTACACCGACGACGAGGGCCTGGCGGGGCAGATCGAGGCGCACGCCCGGGCCGCCTCCGACCCGCTGTGGCGGATGCCGCTCTGGAAGGGCTACGTGGACGCCCTGGATTCCGACGTGGCGGAGATCAAGAACGACCCCGACGGCTGGGCCCAGGCGGGCTCGGTGACGGCGGCGCTGTTCCTGCAGCGGTTCGCGCCGGCCGGCCCCTGGGCGCACTTCGACATCTTCGCCTGGAACCCGCGCAACCGGCCGGGCTGGCCGGCGGGCGCGGAGGCGCAGGTCATCCGCGGCCTCTACGCGATGCTGCGCGAGCGGTTCGCGTGAACTTCGATCCGCGCATCACGCCCTTGCGCGACGGCGTGGCCAGCCGGACGCTGGAAGGTCTCACTGCGGCGGAGGTCTATGTGGATCCGAAACCCATGGTCTGCGCGGTCCCCGCCGCCGGCCTGCATCGCGACCCCGACGCCGCTTCCGAGCAGATGGACCAGCTGCTGTTCGGCGAAACCTTCGAGGTGCTGGAGGAGGAGGCCGGCGGCTGGCTCTGGGGCCAGGCGCGCCGCGACGGCTATGTGGGCTTCGTGGAGGCCGCCAAGCTTGCGCGGCCGGGCCCCGCGCCGACCCACCGCGTGGCCGCGATCCGCACCTATGCCTTCGAGGGGCCCAGCATCAAGGCCCGCGCGATCGGACCCTATTCGATCAATTCCCTGGTCTCGGTGGACGCCGAGGAGGGGCGCCTGAGCCGGGTCGCCGGCGCCGGCTGGATGACCACCGACCATCTGGCGCCCATCGGCCTCTTCGAGGCCGACCCCGTGGCGGTGGCCGAGCGGTTCCTGGGCGCGCCCTACCTCTGGGGCGGGCGCGAGAGCCTGGGATGCGACTGCTCCGGCCTGATCCAGCAGGCGTTCCTGGCCTGCGGCCGCGCCCTGCCGCGCGACACCGACCAGCAGGAGGCGCTCGGCGAGGCGATCGGCCGCCAGGCCTTCGGCCGCGGCGACCTGGTGTTCTGGAAGGGCCACATGGCCATGGGCTTCGACGAGGTGCGGATCATCCACGCCAACGGCCACCACATGGCGACCGCCATCGAGCCCCTGGATCAAGCCATCGCGCGGATCGAAGCGGCGGGCTACGGGCCGCCGACCAGCTTCCGCAAGCTCTAGGCTACTTGGGCGTCTGGCCCGCGTTCCCGGGGGTGGCCGTGACCTGGTTCGGCGCGCCGCCCGGAGCCCCCTGGCCCTGACCGGCCGGACCGCCGGCGCCCGCCGTGGCGGTGGTGCTGGCCGTCGAGCC
>JAQGIX010000319.1 GCA_028290925.1 Phenylobacterium sp.
GTTGCGGAAGGCGTTGGCCTTGTCATAGGCGACGCCGACCAGGACGCCGGTGTCGACCTTCACGGTAGGGCTCTTGGCCGCCGGCTGCGCATGGCCGACGCCGGCGATCAGCACGGCCGTCGCCGCGGCGATGGATGCGAAGCGTTTCATCTCGTCCCCTCCCCAAGGTGATCTGGCCCGATTAGCGCGCGTTTCCGCACGACCCGCAAGCCGGGCGGTCAGCGACATTGCACGCTTTTAAGTTGCGCGATGGCCCGCGACCGTATCGCCTGCGCCGGTCCGGGGAGGGATTCGATCTTGCGCAGACCAGCGACCTGGCTCGCGGCCGTCGCCGTGCTCACGCCTCTGTCCGCCCTGGCGCAGGCGCCTCCCCCGGCCAAGGCGCCTCCGGCCCAGAAGTCCGCGGCCGCCCCCACAAAGCCCGCCGGCAAGACGGTCCAGGGCCTGACCGTCATCGGCCAGGGGGCCGAGTTCCGCTCGTCGATCGATCGCCGCAGCTACGACGTCACCCATGACCTGCAGACCACCACCGGCTCGATCGCCGACGCCCTGCGCAACGTGCCCTCGGTGGACGTCGACCTGAACGGCAATGTGAGCCTGCGAGGCGACGCCAACGTCACCATCATGATCGACGGCAAGCCCTCGGGCATGTTCCGCGGGCCGGGCGCGGCCCAGGCCTTGCAGTCGCTGCCGGCCAGCCAGATCGAGCGGGTGGAGGTGATCACCAACCCCTCGGCCGCCTACACGCCGGAAGGCTCGGCCGGGATCATCAACCTGGTCACCAAGACGGGCCGCGGGGTCGGCGCCTCCGGTTCGGTCCGCGCCAACGTCGGCGGCGCGGGGCGGCGGAACCTCGGCGTCAGCGGATCCTACAACGCCGACAAGCTGACGCTGTCCGGCGACGCCGGCTGGCGGCATGACCCGCAGCATTCGGTCGGCGTCGATGATCGCGTGAGCCTCGATCCGATCACCGGCCGCCGGGTGACGGCCCGCACGACCAACGACTTCGACGGCCCGCTCACCCTATGGAACGCCCGCGCCGGCGCCGACTACGACCTGGACCCGGCCACCCGGCTCAGCGGCGAACTTCGGCACAACGACTTCAAGACCGACTTCGCGACCCTCCGGACTCTTCGCGCCTTCGACCCGGCGGGCGTCGCCGTCCAGATCGAGGACCTGCCCGGCGAGGGCCTCGGCGAGCGCGCCAACACCGCCGGCCAGCTCAACTTCCGTCGCAAGTTCGCAGGCGACGACCATACCTTCACGGCCAATCTCAGCCGCGAGCGGACCCTCGAGAACAATGACGAACGCTACACGACGCTCAGCCAGGTCCCGGTGCTGCCCGACCTCTTCCAGTCCATCCGCGGGCGCAACACCCTGCTGCAGACCGAGCTGAAGGCCGACTACAACCGGCCGGCGCCCGCCGAGGGACGGCTGAAGGTCGGCTACGACCTGCGGATCGACGACAACGACTACGACAACCGCGGCCTGAAGGGACCCAACGCGGCCACGGCGCTCAACGACGCCCGCCAGACTAACCGCTTCCTCTACAAGCAGACCGTCAACGCCGCCTACGTCACCTACGAGCAGCCGTTCGGCGATTGGACGGTGCTGGGCGGCCTGCGGCTGGAGGACGTGAAGCTCGACCTCAACCAGGTGACCTCGGCGCTGGTGAACCACCAGAGCTACCTCCGCGCCTATCCCTCGCTGCACCTCGGCTACAAGCTTTCCGACAGCCAGCAGCTCTCCTTGAGCTACAGCCACCGCGTCCAGCGTCCGAACCCGCAGGACCTCAATGCCTTCCGGCTGGTGGGGGCCTTCAGCGCCCGGCAGGGCAACGCCAACCTCAGGCCGCAGGACACCCACTCCTTCGAGGCCGGCTGGCAGTACAAGTCCGGCGGGACCTTCTATCTCGCCACCCTCTACTACCGGCTGAACGAGCACGGCGTGACCGACGTGACCAGCGACCTCGGCGGCGGGGTGCTGCTGACCACCAAGGACAACCTCAGCCGGAGCCAGAATGCGGGCCTGGAGCTGGTGGCCAACGGCCGCTTGACCAAGACGCTGAGCTACAACGCCTCGACCAATCTCTACTGGAACGAGATCGACGCCTCAGGCCTGGGCTTCGCCGGCAAGCGCTCGGCCTTCACCGCCGGCGGGCGGGCCAGCCTCAACTGGCAGGCGACCCCGAAGGACCTTTTCCAGGTCAGCGCCCAGCTGGCCGCCAAGCGCCTGCTGCCGCAGGGCTTCGTCGAGCCGATGTTCCTGGTCTTCGCCGGCTATCGGCACAAGTTCAGCGACAGCCTCTCGGGCGTGATCACCACCCAGGACCCGTTCGACATCTACCGATTCCGGCAGGTGATCGACACGCCCACCCTGCACGAGCACGGCACCGGGCGCGGCCGCATCCAGTCGGCCTTCGTCGGCCTCACCTGGAGCTTCGGCGCGGCGACCAAGAAGCCGCAGAGCTTCGACTTCAGCGGCGCGCAGTAGCCTCCTCTCCCCCCGCAAAGCGAGCGGGGAGAGGAGTGTGGAACTTGACTCCCTATCTTCCGGGTTTAGAACAAAGCTGGAACATAAGGAGTCCGAAAGCCATGTCCGATTTTCGCCGGGGGGCGCTCGCCGCACTCAAAGCGAAGATCGCCGCCCTCGAGGCGGGCGGACGGGCCTGTTCCGCTTCGCTGCCGTTCGGCGCGACCGCCATCGACGAGCTTCTGCCCGGCGGCGGCCTGCCGCTCGGGCGCTGGCATGAGATCACCGGCGCCGGGCTGGAGGCCGAGACCGGCGCCGCGCCGGCCACCTTCGCCGCCCTGATGGCCACCCCGCTGGCGGCCCGCGGCGAAGCCGTCTGGGTGTTCCGCCGCGACGACCTGTTCGCCCCGGGGCTCTCGGGGTTGGGCTTCCCGGCGCAGCGGCTGATCCAGGTCTGCGCCCGCGACGAGGCCGAGGCCCTGTCGGTGATGGAGGATGCCCTGTCGACGGTCGGCGTGGCGGCCGTCATCGGCGAGGTCGAGGACGTCGACCTGACCGCCGGCCGCCGCCTGCAGCTCGCCTGCGAGAAGCGCGGCGCAACCGCCCTCGTCCTGCGCCGCAGCCCGTTCGGCAATGCCGCCTCGCGGGGCGCCGGCTCGACGTCGGCGACCCGCTGGCGCGTGGCCTCGGCCCCCTCCGAGCCGCCGGCCGGCGAGTTCGGCCTGGGCGCGCCGCGGTTCGAAGTGACGCTGGAGCGCTGCCGCGGCGGCCGCACCGGCGCCTTCCTCATGGAAGCGGCGGGGGCCTATTGTTGGGAGAACACGGATGGCGCGCATCCTCTGCGCCTGGTCGCCGACCTGGGCGATCGCCAACTGGCGCCGGCGCAACACCGACACGCCGCCTGAACGACCGCTCACCCCCGCGAAGGCGGGGCCCCAAGCCGAGTCGCCGTCGCACGCGAACAGGCCGCTTGGATCCCCGCCTTCCCGGGGACGAGCGGAGGAAGGCGCGGCCCCGCCACCCTTCGCGCTGGTCGAGACCGTGCGGGGGACCCGGCGGATCGCGGTGGTGAGCCTGGAGGCGGCGCGGCTGAGGCTCTATCCCGGCCAGAAGGCCACCGACGCCTTCGCCATCGCGCCCGAGCTGGTGACGGAAGACACCGAGCCGGAGGCGGATGCGGCGGCCCTGGAGGCGCTGGTCGACTGGTGCGTGCGCTATTCGCCGGCCGTGGCGGCCGACGCGCCGGACGGCCTGTTCCTGGACATCACCGGGGTGGATCACCTGTGGGGCGGCGAGGCCGAGCTGCTGGCCGACTTCCAGGCGCGGCTCCTGGCCGCCGGCCTGCCGTTCCGCTGCGCCATCGCCGACACCCCGGCCGCCGCCTGGGGCCTCGCCCATTACGGCCGCGATGGGACGATCGCCCCGCCGGGCGGCCAGCTGGAGGCCCTGGGCCCGCTGCCGCCGGCGGCGCTGCGGCTCGACCCGGAGACCGCCGCCCAGATCGGGCGGCTGGGCTTCCGCCGGCTTTCCCAGCTATTCGCCCTGCCGCGCGCGCCCTTGGCCAAGCGGTTCGGCAAACAGACCCTGATGCGCCTCGACCAGGCGCTGGGCCGCACGCGCGAGGCGCTGAGCTTCCGCCGCCCGCCGACCCCCTGGATCGCCCGGCTGGCCTTCGCCGAACCGATCAGCGCGCCGGAGGACATGGCCCGCGTGGCGCTCGACGCCGCAGCCAAGCTCTGTGCGCGGCTGGAACGGGAGGGCAAGGGCGCGCGCCGCTTCGAGCTCTACTTCCACCGGCTGGACGGCAAGTCCCCCTCCGTCGCCGCGGGCCTGGCCCTGCCCGGCCGCGACGCCCGGCGCATCGCCAAGCTGCTGACGCCGAAGATCGAGGCTGTCGATCCGGGCTTCGGGATCGAGGTGGTGACCATCACAGCCAGCGAGGTCGAGACCCTTTCCGGGCGGCAAGTGAAGCTGGAGGGCGCCGCCCAGCCGGGGATCGAGGACGGCCTCTCGCCGCTGATCGACCGGCTGGTGAACCGCCTGGGTGAGGACCGCGTCTGGCGCGCCGCCCCGGTCGAGAGCCATGTGCCGGAGCTGTCGGCCGGCCGCGTGGGGCCGCTCAGCCCGCCCTCCGAGGCGAAGCCCTGGGATCCGCAGACGCCGCGACCCATCCGCCTGTTCCGCCGCCCCGAGCCGCTGGAAGGGGTGATCGCGCTCACCCCCGACGATCCGCCGACCCAGTTCCGCTGGCGCGGCCAGCTCCACCGCGTGCGCCGCGCCGAGGGGCCCGAGCGCATCGGCGAGGCGTGGTGGACCCGCGAGATCGAGGACGTCCGCGTCGGCCACGTGCGCGACTACTACCGCGTGGAAGACGCCGAGGGGGGCCGCTTCTGGCTGTTCCGCGCCGGTCTTTACGACTCCGACGCGCCGGCCAGGTGGTGGCTGCACGGACTGTTCGGATGAGCGCCGCATACGCCCGGATGCTCCCCTCCAGGGGGAGGATCTGTAGATGACCCGCTACGCCGAGCTGCAGGCCACCACCAACTTCTCGTTCCTCAGGGGCGCGTCGCATCCGCACGAGCTGGTGCAGGGCGCCGACGTGCTGGGGCTGGAAGCGATCGGGATCTGCGACCGCAACTCGCTGGCCGGCGTGGTCCGCGCCTGGTCGGAGATGCAGGAGCGCCGAACGGCGGGGTCGAAAATCCGTGCGCTCACCGGCTGCCGGCTGGACTTCGCCGACGGGACGCCGAGCCTCTTGGTCTACCCCTCCGACCGCGAGGCCTACGGCCGGCTGACCCGGCTGCTCACGCTCGGCCAGCGGCGCGCCGACAAGGGCGAGTGCGACCTGCGCTGGGCCGATTTCCGCGACCATGCGCAGGGCCAGCTGGTGCTGGTGGTCCCGCCCGAGCGGCTGGACGAAGGCTTCGAGGCCGATCTGCGCCGCATCGCCGGCGAGCTGCCCGACGTCTGGCTCACCGCCGCCCGCCGCTACGGCGCCCGCGACCTGAAGCGGCTCTCGCAGCTCGCCGCCCTCGCCCAGGCCACGGCTGCGCCGCTGGTGGCGGTGGGTGACGTGCTCTACCACGGCCCGGAACGGCGGCCGCTGCAGGACGTGCTGACCTGCATCCGCGAGACCTGCACCATCGCCGAGGCCGGCCTGCGGCTCGAGGCCAACGCCGAGCGGCACCTGAAGGCGCCCGAGGAGATGGCCCGGCTGTTCGCCAGGTTCCCCGGCGCGGTGGAGCGCAGCGTCGAGATCGCCGAACGCATCGGCTTCGACCTCTCCCAGCTCCGCTACGAATACCCCGACGAGCCGGTGCCGCCCGGCAAGACCGCCATCCAGCACCTGCGCGACCTCACCTGGGAGGGCGCCAAATGGCGGTTCGAAAAGGGCATGGGCGAGAAGGAACGGCGGGTGATCGAGAAGGAGCTCGGCCTGATCGAGAAGCTCGACTTCGCCAACTACTTCCTGACCGTGCACGACATCGTCAACTGGGCGCGCGGCGAGGGCATCCTTTGCCAGGGCCGGGGCTCGGCGGCCAATTCCTGCGTCTGCTTCTGCCTGGGCGTCACGGCGGTCGATCCGACCAAGAAGAACCAGGACCTGCTGTTCTCCCGCTTCATCTCCGAGCGGCGCGGCGAACCGCCGGACATCGACGTCGACTTCGAGCACAGCCGGCGCGAGGAGGTGATGCAGTACGTCTATCGCCGCTACGGCCGCGACCGGGCGGCGATCGTGGCGACGGTGATCCACTACCGGCCGCGCATGGCGATCCGCCAGGTGGGCAAGGCGCTGGGCCTCACCGAGGACATCACCGCGGCGCTGGCCAACACCGTCTGGGGTTCCTATGGCGACGGCGTTCCGGACGAGCATATCAAGCAGGTCGGCCTCGACCCGGACGCCCCGGAGATCCGCCGGGCGACCGCGCTGGCCCAGGAGCTGCTGGGCTTCCCGCGTCACCTGTCGCAGCACGTCGGCGGCTATGTGCTGACCAAGCGGCGGTTGGACGAGACGGTCCCGATCGGCAACGCCGCCATGGCCGACCGCACCTTCATCGAATGGGACAAGGACGACATCGACGCCCTCGGCCTGATGAAGGTCGATGTCCTGGCGCTGGGCATGCTGACGGCGCTGAAGGAGAGCCTCACCCTGCTCGGCATCGGCGACATCGCCGACATCCCGCAGGAGGATCCGGCGGTCTACGATATGCTCTGCCACGCCGATTCCGTCGGCGTGTTCCAGGTGGAGAGCCGGGCGCAGATGTCCATGCTGCCCAGGCTCAAGCCCCGCGAGTTCTACGACCTGGTCATCGAGGTGGCGATCGTGCGCCCTGGCCCGATCCAGGGGGACATGGTGCATCCCTACCTGCGCCGGCGGGAGGGGACGGAGCCGGTGGAGTTCCCATCGCCGGCCAAGGGCCTCGGAGACCCGGACGAACTGAAGCAAGTGCTCGGCAAGACCCTGGGCGTGCCGCTGTTCCAGGAGCAGGCCATGCGGCTGGCCATCGAGGCGGCCAAGTTCACCGAGGACGAGGCCGACGGCCTGCGCCGCTCCATGGCCACCTTCCGCGCCAACGGCCGGCTGCACGAATACCGCGACAAGTTCGTCCACGGCATG
>JAQGIX010000320.1 GCA_028290925.1 Phenylobacterium sp.
TGACCGGCGCGGAAGACGCCACCGTGGTCAACAACAACGCAGCCGCCGTGCTGCTCGCCCTCAACACCCTGGCCGCTGGCCGCGAGGCCATCGTCTCGCGCGGCGAGCTGATCGAGATCGGCGGGGCCTTCCGGATGCCGGACATCATGCAGCGGGCGGGCGCCCGGCTGGTCGAGGTCGGCGCCACCAACCGCACCCATCCCCAGGACTACCGGGCGGCCGTGACCGCGGAAACCGGGGTGATCCTCAAGGTCCACACTTCCAATTACCGGATCCAGGGCTTCACGGCGGAGGTCGGCGCCGCGGAGCTGGCCGCTATCGCCGACGAAGCCGACGTCCCGCTGATGCACGACCTGGGCTCCGGCACGCTGGTGGACCTGTCGCGCTACGGGCTGCAGCGGGAGCCGACCGTGCGCGAGGCGGTCGCCCATGGCGCCGGCATCGTGACCTTTTCCGGCGACAAGCTGCTGGGCGGCCCGCAGGCGGGCTTCATCGTCGGCCGCAAGGCCCTGGTCGCCGCCATCAACCGCAATCCGATGAAGCGCGCCCTGCGGGTGGACAAGGTCCGGTTGGCGGCGATCGCGGCGACGCTTGAGCTCTATCGCGACCCCGACCGGCTGGCTGAGCGGCTGCCGACCTTGCGCCTGCTGGCGCGGCCCCAGGCGGAGATCGCCGCCCAGGCGCGGCGCCTGGCGCCCATCGTGGCGCGGGCGGTCGGCGCGACCTTCGCCGTGGCCCCCTGCGACTGCCGCAGCCAGATCGGCTCCGGCGCCCTGCCGCTGGACACCATCGCCAGCAGCGGCCTGGTCATCCAGTCGGATCACGGCGCGCGCGCGCTGGACCGGTTGGCGGCGGCGCTGCGCAGCCTCGACTGGCCGGTGATCGGACGGATCGCGGACGGCGCGCTGATCCTCGATCTGCGCTGCCTGACCAATGAAGCCGCGTTTCTCTCATCCCTGTCCGGCTTGGATAGCCATGCGCTGGCGTGAGCGCCTGACGGCGCGGCGCCCGGCGGGGCCGCCGCCATGATCATCGGCACGGCGGGTCACGTCGATCATGGCAAGACCGCCCTGGTGAAGGCCCTGACCGGGGTGGACGGCGACCGGCTCAAGGAGGAGAAGGCCCGCGGCGTCACCATCGATCTGGGGTTCGCCTATCTGCCGATCGACGACGATCGGGTGCTGGGCTTCATCGACGTGCCGGGGCACGAGCGCTTCGTGCGCACCATGCTGGCCGGCGCGACCGGGATCGACTTCGCCCTGCTGGTGGTCGCCGCCGACGAGGGCGTCAAGCCGCAGACCCGGGAGCATCTGGCGATCATCGACCTGCTGGGTGTCGGACAGGGGCTGGTGGTCCTGAGCAAGGCCGACCTGGCGACGCCGGAGCGGCTGGACGAGGTGACCGCCGAGCTGAGGCCGGTCCTCGCCGGAACCGTACTGGAGGCCGCCGAGGTGCTGGCGGTGTCGGCGGTGACCGGGCAGGGACTCGACGCCTTGCGCGCGCATCTGGCGGCGGCCGCCGCCGCTATGGCGCAGCGGTCCGCCGACAGCCGGTTCCGCCTGGCCGTGGACCGGGCCTTCACCCTGCAGGGCGTGGGCGTGGTGGTCACCGGCACGGTGCTGTCGGGGATGGTCCGGGTCGGCGATCAGCTGTTGATCAGCCCCTCCGGCCTGCCGGCTCGGGTGCGCTCGCTGCACGCCCAGAACCGGCCGGCGGAGACCGGGCGGGCCGGCGACCGCTGCGCGCTCAACCTGGCGGGCCCGGGTATCTCCAAAGAGCTCCTGCGCCGGGGCGACATGGTCCTCGATCCCGCCCTGCATGCGCCGACCGACCGGATCGACGCCAGGCTGCGCCTGCTGGGCGGCGAGGCGAAGCCCGTGAGCCAGTGGTTTCCGGTGCGGCTGCATCACGCCGCGACCGAAGTCGGCGCCCGCGTCGTCCTCCTGGGCGAGGACCCGATCGAGCCCGGCGGCGAGGCAGACGTCCAGCTGGTGCTCGAGCGGCCGATCGCCGCCGCGGCGCAGGATCGCTTTGTGCTGCGTGACGCCTCGGCCCGGCGCACCATCGGCGGCGGCCGCTTTCTCGATCTGCGGGCCCCGCTCCGGCGACGCCGCACTCCGGAGCGGCGCCGCCAGCTCGCCGCGCTCGCCCTGGCCGATCCCGCAGCCGCCTTCACCGCCCTGCTGGACGCCCCACCCTTCGCCTGGGACCTCGCGGCGTTCGCCCGCGACCATGCGCTTTCGGCCGCCCAGACCCGGCGACTGGCCAGCCAATCGGGGCTGATCCAGCTCCAAGCCGGCGACGCCAGCATCGCCATTTCGTCCGAGCGCTGGCGGGGATTCACGACGGACCTGATCGCTCGGCTCGCGGCCTATCACGCCGAGAATCCCGACCTGCAGGGTCTCGGTCGGGAAAAGCTGCGCCTGCAGCTCCAACCCCGGCTTCCCCCGCCGGTGTTCGTCGTCGCCTTGCAGCGGCTGGCCGGGGCCGGCGAGCTGGTGCTGGACGGCGCCTTTGTCCGCCTGGCCAGCCACACGGTGCGCTTGGCCCCCGGGGACGAGGCCGCCTGGGCCCTGATCGCGCCGCGTCTCGGCGGCGCGCACCGGTTTCGGCCGCCGCGGGTGCGCGACCTGGCCAACGCGACCGGGCGCGCGGAGCGCGATATCCGCAGGCTGCTCAAGCTCGCCGGACGGATGGGCTGGGCCGATGAGATCGCCCAGGACCACTTCTTCCTGCGCGCGACGGTCCGGGAAATGGTCGCGCTCGGTGTGGAAGAGGCCGGCCGGGCCGAGGGCGGCGCCTTCACCGCCGCGCAGTTCCGCGACCGCGTCGACAATGGTCGCAAGGTCGCGATCCAGATCCTCGAATTCTTCGACCGGCACGGCGTCACGCTGCGCAAGGGGGATCTGCGTCGCATCAACCCCCACCGGCTGGACCTCTTTGGCCCGGTCGTGGTTTCATCAGCCGATGCGGATGGAGGAGAGTCGTCCCTGGTGGGGCGTTCGGACTTCAAATCCGAGTGGGGCAGCGAGCCTGTCCCAGATGGGTTCGACTCCCATTCTCTTCCGCCATCCGCACCCCGAGGCGGAGCCTGATGGCCGCGGACTACGCCACGGATTTCGACGAATGGCTGGTCCAGACCTTCGCCCAGGTCGGCCCCTTCACCATGCTGATCGTGCTGGTGGAGATCGGGGACACCTCGGCCGGGCTGTTGCGCTCGTCCTACCTGCACGTGATCGGCGACGAGACCCGCTGGCCTGACATCGTGCAGCTGTTCGCCGACGCCGGGGCGGCCTGGAACGGTGCGGCCTTTTTCCAGGCGGACCGCGCCGGGCTGGTGCGCGACGAGGTCGCCCAAGATCGCCTCGGGTCACTGATGCGCCACCTGCACAGCGACCGCTCCCTCCTGAAGCACAGCGAGTTCTTCGACGGGCGGGGCCTGCGACTGAAAATCGAGGAAATCGCTCCGGATTGAACCAAGTCCACCGAGCGGCGGGAACCGTCCACGGCCGTGGGTGTTTCGGTCATGACGGCGTTTTTCGACTCGTGACTGGGCGTCGAGCGTGGCCTTGCATGGTTCGCTCGTCGGAGAACGGGCTCGCCGGAGCAGATTGCCCGGAGCGCATGGCAATGACTCTCAGTCGTCGCGGCTTTATCCAACTCACCGGCGCCGGTCTGGCGACCTCCAGTCTTGGGGTCCTCGGCTTCGCAGCCGCGGGCCCGGCGCTGGCGGACTCGATGCGGCCGTTCAAGCTGACCCACACCATCGAGACCCGGAACACCTGCACCTATTGTTCTGTCGCCTGCGGCATACTGATCTACAGCCTTGGCGACCGCTCCCTGAATGCGACGTCCAATATCATGCATATCGAGGGGGATCCGGACCACCCGGTGAACCGCGGCGCGCTCTGCCCGAAGGGCGCCGCTCTGCTCGACATCGTTCATGCGCCCACGCGGCTGAAGGTCCCCAGGTACCGCGC
>JAQGIX010000379.1 GCA_028290925.1 Phenylobacterium sp.
GTAGGCGATCGGCTCGCCGCCGGTCAGCACCTGCTCGACGCCCTTCACCGAGCCCGCCAGCTCGGCCAGCGGCGGCTCGACGATCATCAGCACCGCGGCGCCCTGCTCGGCGGCCAGGGTCGCGTAGCGCATCATCTGCAGGGTGTCGCCGAAGCCCTGCTCGTTGATCAGCAGCAGCCGCTTGCCGGCCAGCGGCGTCAGCCCCAGCCATTTCGGCCCGGCCGGCGGCGGCCCGGTGTTCACGAACGACGCCTGGCGCCAGCGCCATTCGTACTGCCGCCAGCCAGCGCGGTAGTCGCCGGTCAGCAACAGCAGCAGCGCCTTGTTCCACTGGGCGTCCACGTGGGTGGGGTCCATGGCGGCGGCCTGCTCGCAGTCGGCCAGCGCCTCGTCCAGCCGCAGCAGGGACTGCAGGGCCACCGCACGGTTGGCCAGCACGCCGGCGCTCGCCGGCCCCAGCGCCAGCCCGCGGTCGTAGGCCGCCAGCGCCTCGTCCGGCCGGTTCAGGGCGCGCAGCGCGTTGCCGCGGTTGAAGTGCAGCTCCCACATGTCGGGCGTCACGGCCAGCGCCCGGTCATAGACCGCCAGCGCGGCCGGCGATCGCCCGAGCGCCTCCAGCGCGATGCCCAGCCCGTTCAGCGCGTCGAGGAAGTCGGGCTTCAGCGCCAGCGCCTGCTCGTAGGCCGCCACGGCCTCCTCCGGTCGCCCCAGGCCGTTCAGCGCCACCGCGCGGTTGCTGTGCGCCTCGGCGTTGTTCGGGTCGATCTCCAGCGCCCGGTCGAAGGCCGCGAGCGCCTCGTCCAGCCGCTGCAGGGTGAGCAGCGCATTGCCGCGGTTGTTGATGGCGTTGCTCTGCGCGGGCCTGATCTTCAGCGAGGACTCGATCAGCGCCACGCCGTCGGCCAGCCGGCCCTGCTGCAGGGCCACGGTGCCCAGGTTGGTCAGCGCGTTGTGGTCGTCCGGCGCGATCGCCAGCACCGCCTCGTAGAGCCGCGCCGCCTCGTCCAACCGACCCGCCTGGTGCGCCGCCAGCGCCTGCGCCAGCAAGGCGCGAGCGCCGTCCGCCGCGTCGCCTGCCGGCTGCTCCGTCATCGTCCTCCCCGACGCCTGCCCGCCGGAAAGCTTAGCCTCACTTGCCGTCGGGCGCGATGATCGGCCGGGCGTCCTTCCACCGGTAGGGCAGCACGTCGGGCTTCACATAGACCTCGGTGGTGAACTTGAACGGGTACTTGGTCCCGCTGGGATAGACCGCCTCCAGGAAGTAGGCCGTGTAGCCGGCCTTCGGCTTGGCCACGTTGCCGCGGAAGGTCCCGTCCTTCTGGGGCGCAAGCCGGGTCGAGGTGAACGCCTTGCCGATGGTGTCGACGCGGAAGTCGCGGGCCTTCGGGTCGGTCCCCTGCCAGAGGTAGACCTCCGCCGGCTTGACCGCCGAATGCAGCACGAGCGCCCCGTCCTTGCCCACGGTCCAGGAGTAGTTGGGGATCGCGGTGTGGTTCAGGATCGCGGCGTAGAACGCCGTCATGCTGTCGTCGATGTCGGTGCCGGCCGTCGAGTGCTTGGAGTTGGGGATCATCCTCAGCCGCTTGGTTTGCGGCAGCAGGTGATAGGAGAACTTGGTGTTGTCCGGCGGGAAGTACTCATCGCCCACCGCGTTGATGATGTACTTCGGCATCTTCATCGAGGGCCGGTCGCGGTAGTTCAGTGGATCCTCGATCCGGTTGACCTCCGTGAAGCCGGGCTTGCCGATCTGGCCCGGGATCAGGCCGTTCTCGACATAGTCCTTCAGGGCCGGCGAGAAATAGCCCATCGCCTCCCAGTGGTGGCGGGTGGTGGCGTCCACATCCAGCACATTGATGACGATCGGGATGATCGCCACGACGCGCTTGTCGAGCGCTCCGACCAGCCAGGTGGTCCAGGCGCGCTTCGAGCCGCCGGAGACCACGAAGTGGTCGAGCGGGACCTTTCCCCCCTGGTCGCTGGCCAGGTACTGCTGCACCGCCGTCATCGCCGCCGTGCCGCTCTTGACCATCGGCAGGCGGACCAGGTCGAGGGGATTGTGGTCCTTGGCGAACTTCGCCTGCTGGTAGGCGATGATCTCGTCCTCGACCCGCGGCCTCGGAGCCTCGGTGAAGCTCAGCGGCTGGTTCGGCACGTCGGCCAGTTCGGAGACGACGGAGTTCGTCTCCACAGCCATCTTGGCCCACCGCTCGGTAACCTTGCCCGGCGCCGGATCGTCGTCCTTGCCGCCGGTGATGAACAGGAAGCCGGTCCGGTGCGCGACCTTGTCCGGGACGATCACGGTCAGCCAGTGCTTCCAGACCGTGTGGTCCACCTGGCCGGGCGTCAGCCAGGTCTGCGAGGTGAGCTCCAGCACCGCGCCGTGGTAGCCGGGGCCGGACACCGGGCCGGCCACCTTCCAGCCGAAGCTCGGATCGGGCTTGGCCACATAGGCGTCCAGCGCATTCTTCGGATTGGCCAGCGACGGCGTGGTGGTGAGCGCCAGGGCCGCCGCGACGGCGCCCAGGACTTGCAGGATACGCATGAAAATCTCCCCCGAACCTCTTGGCGGTCCTTAGCGCAAAGATGACACAGGCGTCACCGCCTTGTCTTCCCCTTGCAGGCCCGGGTTGAGGCGAAACGCCCACGCCGGCGTCATTGCAGATCGGGGGGACTCGGCTTCGGCCGTGTGTACGTCCGTGCGCGCATCCCACGCGCGGGCGTCGGAGGACTCGGCCGCAATCGGGTCTCCCCAACCGTCGCCCGCGGCCCGGTCATCAGCCCTTTCGCCCGCGCGCGCCGCCGCATAACGTGGCTCGGCGGCGGGGAGATGCGCATGACGGCGGCGGTCCAGGCGGAAACGGTCTTGAGCGATGCTGAGGCGCTGCCCCTCCGGGAGCGGCTCTCGCTGCTGGGCTACTCGGCGCTGCCGCTGCTGCTGTTCAACTTCGCCGCGCCCTATCTGCCGCTGATCGCCATCCCGGTGCTGTTCTTCCTGAAGAACCGGCTGCATCTCACCGCCTCCCAGACCGCCCTCTTCGCGCTGATCACCTCGATCCCCCTGTTCCTGGGCTTCGTCTTCGGCTTCATCCGCGACCGCTGGAGCCCCTTCGGCCTCGGCGACCGCGGGCACCTGATGGTGTTCGGCCTGATCACTGCGGCGATCTACGCCGGCCTGGCCTTCCTGCCGCCGACCTACCCCGTATTGCTGGTGGGCGGCCTGCTGGCCACCGCGGCGATCCAGCTGGTCTATGGCGCCGCCAACGGCCTGGCCTCCACCATCGGGCGCAAGCACGCCATGACCGGCCAGATGTCGACCGTCATGAACCTGGCCAACACCCTCCCGGTCGCCACGGCCTACCTCCTGGGCGGGGTGCTCAGCGGGGCTCTGGAGCACGGCGACGCGACCCACGCAGCGCGCATCCTGTTCCTGATCGGCGCAGGCCTGATGATCGCCGTCGCCGCCTTCGGCGCCTTCGGGCCCAGGCGCCTGTTCGAGGAGGGCCGCAGCGAGCCGCAGATGCTGACGCCCCTGGCGGACCTGCGCCGCCTGGCGCGCAGCTGGCCGGTCTATCCGGCGCTGCTCATCCAGCTGTTGTGGCAGTTCGGGCCGGCGGCCGGCTCGGCCCTGCAGTACCACCTCTCCGGCGACCTGCACGCCACCGACGCCCAGGTGGGCGCGTTCTTCTCCGTCTTCCTGGGGAGCTTCGTCCCGGTCTACATCCTCTACGGCTTCCTGGCCCAGCGGTTCAGCCTCACCGTCCTGATGTGGCTGGGCGCCCTGCTGGCCATCCCGCAGATGGCGCCCCTGCTGTTCATCCACTCCGCGGACCTGGCCGTCTGGTCGGCCGTGCCCATGGGCATCCTCGGCGGCATCGGCCAGGTGGCCTTCCTGGACCTCGCCATGCGCGCCTGCCCCAGGGGGCTGGAGGGCACCATGATGATGCTGCTGTGGTCCTGCTACTGGATCTCCTACCGGCTGGGCGACCTCTGGGGCGGCGACATCTACGACCACCACGGCGGTTTCTCGGTGGCCATCTGGGCGACCATGGGGGTCTATGCGGCGATCCTGCCGATCCTGCTGCTGGTGCCGCGGCGCATCACGTCGGGGGTGGACGCCCACGCCGCCTGAACGAGCCTTGACGACAAGACACGACGATCCTGGGAGGACGACCAGAATGACCCTCAATCGCCTGCTCCGCCGGGCCCTGGGCCTCGCCGCGGCGCTCACCACGCTCGGCGCGTTCAGCGCCGCCCACGCCAAGGACGTCCTCGGCGTCACCTGCACGAGCCCGCCGCCGGTCCACTGCAACGGCGACGAATGCGCCACCAATGGCGCCCTCGCCAACCTCGGCAACGCCGTCGATCCAAAGACCGGCCGCAAGTTCTTCCTCGACTATCCCTGCGACCTGAAGCCCGGCGAGAAGGTCATCTTCCTGCTCAACATCCACGGCGCCGGCTCCATCGGCAACTGGCAGCGGCACTACTTCCCGGCCATGGACTACAAGGAGAAGTACCGGCTGGTGGTGGCCACGCCGACCGCCGCCACCACGCGCCCCATGCCGGGCGGCGGGGCGGGCGTGCGCATGTGGGCGGCCGAGGCCGACGACGCCCATCTGCAGAACATCACCGACCTGGTGTTCGACACTTTCGGGCGGAAGAACATCAAGTCCTTCTGGCTGGTCGGCCACAGCCAGGGCGGGGCGACCTCGCACCGGATCGTCTGCTCCGACTACTTCAAGGACAAGGTGGACGGCCTCCTGAGCCTCTCCGGCGGCCGGGTCGGCCGCGCCGAGATCAACCCCCGCTTCGGCCCGCCGCTGGCCGACGGCTCGCCGCCGCCGCCCCGCGCGCTCCCGGCCGCCATGACCACTCCGCCGGCCCAGGCCTGCGAGTTCAGCCACATCTTCGAAACCGGCGAGCATGAGATCGTCGCCCTGCCCGCCACCTCGCCGTTGGCCGACCGCTACGGCTGCGCCGCGCGCGTTGAGAAGGCCGACGTGGTCGACGACAAGCCGGGTTACGTCTGGGACTACGCCCGCCAGGGTTATCCGGTCTGGGGGATGAAGGCGCGGCCCGGCAAGGCGCGCGTCTATGTCTATCCGAACTGCAAGGGTGGCCGGGTCGTCGCCGACGTGGTGCGCCTCGACAAGGGCCACACCGAAGGCCTGGAGCCCCACGTCACCGAAGCCCTCCTGAAGCTGATCGCCTCTGCCCCCGGCGGCAAGGCGCAGGGCCTGAAGACGGCGATGCGCTAAGATCTCCACTCATCCCCGCGAAGGCGGCGCCTGCGCGGGAATGGGCGGGCTGTTCTACATCCCGCGCTTCTGCGCCAGCGCGCAGCAGCTGGCCGAACCGATCGGGCCCTCGACGTCGTAGAGCCGGCACTCGCCGAAGGCGACGCCGGCGGTGTCGCCGTGGTCCGTCACCTCGAAGCCCACCCATTCGCTCACCGGCTCGCGGTGCAGGTACACCGTCACGTCGGAGTTGATGTACTTCAGCCCCTGGTCGCCGGCGTTGGCGAAGGGGCTGGCGAAATCCGCCGCCACCGCCACCCGCACGAACGGCGTCAGCGGCCGGCCCTCCACCAGCTCGCGCACCTCGCTCATCCAGGTGCGCTTCTGGCCGACCGTCCCGAAGCCGCCGGAGATCGGCCGCATGGCCCACATGCCGGCCAGGGGCGTGTCGCGCGGCTCCGGCGCCGCGATGTCCTCGGGTCCCGGCGCGTCCCAGCCGGGCGGCTTCCACACCGTCCCCTCCGGCCGCTCGGTGCGGCGCAGCAGCTGGCAGGTGGCCCGCCCAGCGCTCACCCCACCGGAGATGAACTCCGCGTCGATCACCTTGATCCGCTGGCCCTCGCGCACCACCCGCGTCACCACCTCCACCGACGACAGGTTCGGCAGGCGGTACATGTCCACGGTCAGGCGGGCCGGGATGAAGGCCGGGTCGCCGTGCAGCCGCTCGATCTCGGCGCCGAGCAGGCCCGCGATCACGCGGCCGTGCAGGGAGTTGGGATTCCAGGGTCCGCGGCTGGCGGCGGTGGGGACGTAATGGTCCCCGTCGATGGTGAAGAACGGCAGGTTGGACATCAGCGAGCTATGCCGATTCCGCCGCGCCGCGCCTATCCCCGGGCCGCCTCGGCTTCGGCGACGGCCGCGGCGTCGGCGATGTGCGCGCCGTCGAGGCCCAGCGCCGCCTCTGCGTCGCGCGCCTCCAGCGCCGTGCGGATCTCGGCGTGCCGCGTGGCGGTCAGCTTCCAGCCGATCATGAACACCGCCCCCAGCACCACGCAGGCGATCGGCCCGGAGACGAAGGTCAGGCCCAGGCCGCGGATGGCTTCGGGCGTGTTGGCATGGCCGAGCTTCGGCACATAGCCCAGCCGCTGGAGCAGCGGGAAGGAGATGATGATCGCCGTCGCCGAGGCCACCTTCCCCGCCGCCGTGTTGAGCGAGAAGATCAGGCTCAGCCGGTCGCGGCCGTCCTCCAGCCGCGCCTCGTCGGCCACGTCGGCCAGCATCGAGCGGATGGTCAGTTCGAAGCCTGCGCCTGCGAAGCCGCACCACATGTTCACCGGCACCGAGGCCCAGAACACCCCCTTCGGCGGCAACAGCACGGTCAGCAGGCCGAGGGAGTAGGCGATCGCCACCGCCATCACCGCCCGGTGCTTGCCGATGCGGGTGGCCAGCCAGGCCGTGGTCGGCGCGCCCAACAGCCCCGCCGTCACATAGAACATCAGCAGCATCGAGGCCTGGCCGCCGGTGAAATGCATGTAGTCCTTGGCGAAGAACAGGAAGATCGAACTCATCCAGCCCGGCCCCAGCGTCATGGCGATCTGCGCCGCGTAGAGCCTGAGCAGGTTCTTGCGGCGCAGCACCGCGCCCAGGTCGTCAAGCGCCAGGCCCGGCAGGGTGCGGCGGTCCTGGCTGAGCGGTTCCGGCGTCAGCCAGACGGCGATCCCGATGGCGACCGGCGCCAGCCCGATCAGGAACCAGCCCATGGCGTGCACCGCCTCGGCGTCGCCGAGCTTCAGGACCTGGCCGGTGAAGGCCGGGATGCTAAGCGTCATCAACAGCGCCACGATCGCCAGGAGCGCCATGATCCCGAACAGCCGCGAACGGTCGTGGTAGCTCTTCGCCAGCGTCGCAGCCCAGGCGGGGGGCGCCAGCGACAGGATCGACAGCCCGACATAGAGCACCAGCAGCCAGCTCACGAGGTAGAGCTTGCCGATGCCCACGGGGGCGAAGAACAGCATGCCGATGCCCAGCATCAGCACCGGCGCGCCGGCCAGCATCCACGGCCGGTAGCGGCCAAGCCGGGTCCGCGTGCGGTCCATCATCATGCCGAGCAGCGGATCGAAGAGGATGTCGATGAACCGGACCGCGAACCAAATGCCGCCGACCACCGCCAGTGAGACGCCGAGCCGGGTCGCCAGGTGCGGCGGCAGGTAGATCAACAGCGCCGCGGTGGTGGCGGTGATCGGCAGGCCGCAAAGGGCGAAGATGCTGGCCCGCCACAGGGAGATGCTCTGCGTGCCGCCGGACGTCGTGCCTGGGCTATCCACTTGATCCTCCCGGTGTTTTCCAGGATGAGGCGCTCAAGCGGGGCGCGGTTCAAGCTTGTCGCAGCGTCAACCGGACCGCCGCGCCGGCGGCTGGCCGTCGTCCATCATCAGCGCTGTTCCGCGCTGGATCGCCTGGTAGCACTCACAGGCGCAGCGCTCGAGCGCGGCGCGGTCCACCACCCGGATCTTGCCGCGCGAATAGGCGATCACGCCGCGCGCCTGCAGCTGCGAGGCCGCCGCGGTCACCGTGGTCCGCTGCACGCCCAGCATGACGGCCAGGTGCTCCTGGGTGAGCGGCAAGAGGTCGCCGCCCAGCCGGTCGTGGGTCAGGAGCAGCCAGCGGCAGAGCCGCTGCTCGGCGCGGTGCAGGGTGTTGCAGGCGGTCGATTGCGCCGCCTGCAGCAGGGACGCCTGGGCGTGGCGCACGATCGCCTCGCGCACCGCGTCGCTGGCCGCCGCCGCCTCGCGCAGCGCGGAGAGCGGCGCCCGCCAGGCGCGTCCGGACACCTGCACGATGGTGCGCTCATAGCTGGTCGGCGCGCCCAGCGCCTGCAGCAGGCCGTAGCCGCTCTCCCGGCCGATCGTGCGGCTCTCCACCTGCGCGCCGTCTTTCATCACGGTGAGCACCGACAGGATGCAGTCGACCGGCAGATAGACGAAAGTCATCGGGCGCCCGGCTTCGTCGAGCACCTGGTCCCGCACCAGGGTCGCCTCGCTGAGATGCTGCTGCAGTCCGCTGAGGTCTTTGCGTCCGAGGCTGTCCAGGAAGTGGTTGTTCCAAGGCATAGCGTTGCACAACGCGGAACGTCGGTCTTGGCTGCGCAATACAACCTTTGACACGGCCCCGATCACCCCGACCTGATATGTCGGGATTAGGGCAGACCACGGATTGCCGGACGTGTATTGCGGCGAGGCTTCGGGGGAAGATCGTGGATCTGGTGCTGTACGGCCTGAACGAGGCGGGAGAGCCCGCCTTCGCCGAAAAGCTCAAGGCCGATCAGCGGCCGCTGCTGCGCGAGCTGGCCACGGAGCGGCTCGAGCGCTGCCACATGGTCGAGGTCTGGGATGGCCCGACCTGCGTCCTCCGCCTCCGCCGCAGCGCGCCCAAGGGCTAAGTCATTCCATTTGTTTGGATCGAACCTTCGCCTCGGCCGTTCTTGAGGGACACCCCACAAACGGCAAGGACACCGGATGGCGCGCCTCCGTAAGCAACTTCCCGCTCAACTCGGCGCCGGCCAGCTGCGCTGCCGCGGCTTCAAGGGGCCGGTGGACTACGAGATCCTCGGCGAGCCGACCACGCTGCGGGCCGGCCCCGCCCGCCTGCGCGGATCGCTGATCACCACGCCGGAGGTGGCCGAGTGCGCCTTCCGCGACGGCGACGGCGAGCTGACCCTGGAGAGCGGCGAGACCTACCGCATCACCATGCTGGGCCACTCGGCCGGCAGCAGCATCGCCTATTTTGAAATGAGGGTCTGAGCTGCGGGCCCTGCGTCGCGCGGCAGGGTGAACACCAGCCGCTCCCCGTCCCACAGCTCGGCGCGGTCGCCGTCGGGCCGCTCGGCGAGCAGCCGGCCGGCCTGCTCGATCGCCGACCGCCGCGGCATGTCCGGCAGAACCTCGAAATAGGGCGCTACGCCGCTGCGCCGGTGGATGTAGCAGAGATAGGTCATCACGCGTCTCCCTGGAGCATCGGGGGGGCGAGGTCTCCTGCCTTGAGGAGATCGGTGTCTCTCGGTCAGGGCCGCGCGACTTTCGCGGCCCGAGCGATCATTGGGCCCCCCGAACCGGCGGCGCCAATACATATGTTGATTTCAGCTGCGCGCCTGGTAGCTGACGCGCAAGGAGACCGCCTCCTCGCCGGGCGCCGCGTCGCGCAGCCGCGTCGCCACTTCGTCGAGCGCGGCGGACTGATCGGCGAACCGCGCCATCTCGACGCCGTCGCGCTGGACGATCCACTGCCCGCCGGTCTCGATCACTTCGTACTTCATGGCACCCACACAACGCTGGGTCGTGCAGTAGCCGGCGTTGGTGCAGTGCAACAAGAGCGGGTATCGCGACAGCCCGCTACCGGATGACGCACCTTAACTTAAGTTGGTCCGGACCTCGGTCGGCGGCGCATCTGTTCCGCGCCGGAAACAATCTCTTTCGCCCGGACCGCCTTCGCATCGCGGTGCGAAAGACTATCTTCCCGACCGAGGAGATCATTCCATGATCGAAAAACGTCCCTTCGCGGGCCTGGGCGGCGCCGACCACGGCTGGCTCAAGGCCAAGCACCACTTCTCGTTCGCCAACTACTACGATCCCGGCCGCATGGGCTGGGGCGCCCTGCGCGTCTGGAACGACGACGAGATCGCCCCGCAGTCCGGCTTCCCGCCGCACCCCCACGCCGACATGGAGATCGTCACCTACGTCCGGCAAGGCGCGATCACCCATAAGGACAGCCTGGGCAACGAAGGCCGCACCGAGGCCGGCGACGTGCAGGTGATGAGCGCCGGCTCCGGCATCCGCCACGCGGAATACAATCTCGAGTCCGGCGACACGCGGCTGTTCCAGATCTGGATCGAGCCCAACCAGCACGGCGGCGCGCCCAGCTGGGGGGCCAAGCCCTTCCCCAAGGCCGATCGGGCCGGCCGGTTCGTCACCCTCGCCTCGGGCCTGCCGGGCGACGAGGACGCCCTGCCGATCCGCACCGACGCCCGCGTGGTCGGCGCGACGCTCAAGGCCGGCGAGACCGCCGACTACCCGCTCGACCCGGAGCGCCATGCCTATCTGGTCGCGGCCACCGGCGCCGTGGAGGTCAACGGCGTCCGCCTCGACGCCCGCGACGGCGCCGCCATCACCGGCGAGACGGCGCTGAAGGTCCGCGCCCTGCAAGACTCCGAAGTGGTGCTGGTCGACGCGGCTTGAAGACCCTCCCCTTCAACCCCCCCACCCGCTCGCGGGAGCTCCGCCTGTGGGGGGCATCTAGGTCCTGTGGATCGGGTCGATCCACGCCACGCCTTCCGGCTTCTCCGCCGGCTCGATGTCCAGGTTCACCACCACCGCCTCGTTGTCCGAGCGCACCAGCACGCAGCTCAGCGTCTCGTCGGAGGAGGCGTTGATCTCCTGGTGCGGCACATAGGGCGGCACATGGATGAAGTCGCCGGGGCCGGCTTCGGCCACGAACTCCAGCTTCTCGCCCCAGCGCATCCGCGCCCGGCCGCTCACCACATAGATCACGCTCTCCAGCGCTCCGTGATGGTGGGCGCCGGTCTTGGCGCCGGCGTGGATATGCACCGTGCCCGCCCACAGCTTCTGGGCGCCCGCGCGCGCCTTATCGATGGCGGCGGCGCGGTGCATGCCGGGCGTCTGGGGCGTGTTGTCGTCCAGCTGGTCGCCGGGGATCACCTTGACGCCGGAATGCTTCCAGCCGTCGGGCGGGATCGGGGGTTGGTGGTCGGTCATTCGCCAAGCTGACGCCGAGAGCCGGTCCTTGGCAACGCCTTTGCTCCCCCGTGCACGGGGGACGCAAGAAGCGATCAATGCAGCCGCGGCGGCTCCACCAGCTCTTCGTCCCAGTCGCCGCCGGGGTCCTGGATCAGCACGTGGCGCGGCTCCTGGTCGACGCGGGCCGCCTCGCCGGCCGCCTTCAGCGCCTCGGCCTGGCTTGAGTAGGCGCCGAGCTCGGCGTCGTCCTCGTCGTCCACCAGCATCCAGAGGCCGCAGCGGGCCACGACGGTCAGGTCGCTCATCAGATGTCCCCAGCCCGGCCAGGCGAGCGCCGTCCAGCCGACGCAAGTTCTGTCACCGAACGCGGGTTCCTGGCCCTATGTCGGGGCGTCGCACCCAGTGCGGCGCATGCGCGCAGGAGATCCTCCCCCACAGGGGGAGCAGCTAGGGCTGGTCCTTGAAGTAGGGCTCCACCGGCCCCTGCAGCTTCAGGGTCAGGGGCTGGCCGCGGCGGTCCTTGGCGTTGCCGGCCACCAGCCGCACCCAGCCCTCCGAGACGCAGTACTCGTCGATGTTGGTCTTCTCCTGGCCCTTGAACCGGATGCCGACCCCGCGGGCGAGGATATCGGCGTCATAGTAGGGGCTGGTGGGATCCACCGAGAGGCGGTCGGGCGGGGCGTCGCTCATGGGACGGCCCCTAAACCTGCCCGCGGCCTGTTTCAAGCGCGCAACCAGACCGGCGTTGTCATGGCCAAGCCACCGGCGGTAGTCTCGGCGGCATAATCAAGAACATGTCCGCGCGCGTTCGCGGATGGGAGGAAGCCATGAAGTCCACAGCCATCTCGCTCATGGCGCTCGCCGGCGCGCTCGGCGCCTTCGCCGCCAGCCCGGCGCTCTGCGCACCCGGCGCCGCCAAGGCCGCCGCCAGCTCAGGCGCCGCCTACCACGCCCCGAAGAACGCCTTCGGCCAGCCCGACCTCGAGGGCGTGTGGACCAACGCCACCCTGACCACCCTGGAGCGCGACGCCAAGTACGGCGCCCAGCTCGCCATGCCGCCGGCCGACGCCGCGACGGTCGAGAAGAACAACGCCAGGTTCATCAAGGAGGCCAACGCCCCCACCGATCCGAACGTCAAGACCACCGACCTGCCCTACGAATGCGGGCGCGGCTTCAAGGGCAGCGACTGCGGCTACAACTTCGCCTGGACCGATCCCGGCACCGAGGTGATGGCCGTGGCCGGCCAGAAGCGCACCTCGATCCTGGTCGAGCCGGCCAACGGCAAGCTCCCGCCGCTCACCGAGGCCGGCAAGAAGCGCCTGGCCGACCGCTTCAAGCGCTCCGCCTGGGATGGCCCGGAGGCCCGCTCGCTCGGCGAGCGCTGCATCATGTCGTTCGGCTCGGCCGCCGGCCCGCCGATGCTGCCGCTGCTCTACAACAACAACTACCAGATCTTCCAAACCAAGGACGCGGTGACCATCGAGGTCGAGATGGTGCACGACACCCGCATCATCCCGCTGAACGTTCCCCATGGCCCAGCCAACGTCCGTAAATGGATGGGCGACAGCGTCGGCCACTGGGACGGCGACACCCTGGTGGTCGAGACCGTCAACCTGCGGCCCGAGCAGGGCTTCCGCGGGGCCGGCCAGAACATGAAGGTGGTGGAGCGCTTCACCCGGATCGGTCCGCGCCAGATCCTCTACCGCTTCACCGTCGAGGATCCGGAGACCTACACCGCGCCGTTCACCGGCGAGGTGGCGCTGAACGCCTCCAAGGGGCCGATCTACGAATACGCCTGCCACGAGGGCAACTACGCCATGCCCGGCATCCTGGCCGGCGCCCGCGAGCTGGAGAAGCAGGGCCGCGACCCCGGCGCCGGCCCGCGCGACGCCTCCGGCGCCCCGGCCGCCGAGGGCAGCTAACCGCCCGCAGACCACCTGATCTGAGGGAAAGGCCCGGACCGCGCGGTCCGGGCCTTCTTCGTGTCCCTAAGCGGCCGCGTAGAGCTTGATCAGCCGGTAGAGGTACTCGCGGCCTTTCATCACTGATGAGACGCGGATGTGTTCGTTGAGGCCGTGGATGCCGCCGCCGTCGTACTCGTAGAGCACGCCCGGGACGCCATAGGACGGGATGCCGGCCGCCGAGAGATAGATGGAATCGGTCGCCCCGGTGGACATGATCGGGATGATCGGCAGGCCCGGATACATCTCCGCCGCCAGCTTGCGGGCCGGCTCGAACACCGCCGGATCGAGCGGCGCGGCCTTGCCGATCGGTCCGCGCTGCGGCTTGGCGGTGACGCTGATCGCGGCGTCGCCGATCACCTCGGCGAGCTTGTCGCGGGTCCCCTCGATGGTCTCGCCGGGCACGATGCGGCAGTTGATGTTGGCTCGGGCCCGCTGCGGCAGGGCGTTTTCCGCATGGCCGCCCTCCAGCAGGGTCGCCACGCAGGTGGTGCGCAGCGTCGAGTTGAGCAGCGGGTCGCGCGACAGGACGGTCTGCGCCAGCTTGTTCTCCGGGTCCTGGGCGATGGCCGTCATCGCCTGGCCGAGCGACGGCGGCGAGATCTTCCCCTGCTCGGAGAAGAACGCCTTGGTCGTCGGGTTGAGGTGGATCGGGAACCTGTAGGCCTGGATCTTGGCCAGGGCGCCCGACAGCTCATAGATCGCGTTGTCCGGCCGCGGCATCGAGGAGTGGCCGCCCGGGTTGCGGGCCTCCAGCGTGTAGTTCTCCGCGGTCTTCTCGGCCGTCTGCATGGCCAGCGCCAGCGGCTTGCCCGCCGGGTCCAGCCGGCCGCCGCCGCCCTCGTTCAGCGCGAAGCCCGCGTCGATCAGCTCGCGGCGGTTCTGCGACAGATATTCCGCCCCGTTGAACACCCCGGTGGTCTCTTCGCCGCAGGTCAGCGCCAGCTTGACGGTCCGCTTCATCCGCGGTTCGGCGCGCAGCCGGATCATGCTGTCGGTGAAGATCGCCGCCATGGCTTTGTCGTCCGACGAGCCGCGCGCGTAGAAGAAGCCGTTCTCCTCCACCAGGGTGAAGGGATCGCGGGTCCAGTCCTCGCGCTTGGCCTCGACCACGTCCACGTGGGCGAGCAGCAGCAGGGCCTTGGCCTTCGGGTCCTTGCCCGGCAGCACGGCCACCAGGCCGCCCTCCTTCGGGTGGTCCGGAACGGTGAAGACGGTGAGCTCGGAGTCGGCGTAGCCGGCCGCCTTCAGCCGCGCGGCCATGCGCTGAGCCGCCACGGTGCAGTCGCCCGCTGAGAGCGTGGTGTTGGTCTCCACCAGTTCCTTGTAGAGCGCCCGGAACGACGTCTCGCCGCCGCCGGTCTGGGCCTGCGACGGCGCCAGGCCCCCGCTGACCGCCGCAAACATCAACCCGCACAGGATCGCGCCGAACTTCCGCATATAGCCCCTCCGAAAAACCCCGATGGCGGCGCCGGCGGTTCGCTCGGCGCTCATATGATGCGATGCTATAGCAGAACCTCGCGGCCAAGCGATGGCCCGACAGGCGGCGCGGGATGGAGTCCTGGATGGTGGATGGATTGCAGGCAGGCCTGGCCCGATTGGCCGCCGCGGCGGCCGTGGTGCTGCTGTGCGGCGCGGCGGCGCCGACCCTCACCTACGATCCCAACCACTATCAGAACGACGACCCGATCTGGGCGCTGTTCAACCAGACCCAGGTCAAGACAGACATGAAGGCCGGCGAGTACCGCGCGAGCTTTCCCGCGGCCCTAGTGGCGCGCCAGGCTAGGCGGCTGAAGGTGGCCGGCTTCATCCTGCCGCTGGAGGCCACCAGCCAGTCCGCCCACTTCGGCCTGATGCGGCGCAACACCGCCTGCCCCTTCTGCCCGCCCAACGCCCCCACCGAGGCGGTCGAGGTGTTCGCCAAGGCGCCCGTCCGCTACACCGGCGAGGAGGTCTCCATGGAGGGCGACCTCAAGCTGGTCGCGGCCAGCGACCAGGGTCTGTTCTTCCGCCTCGAGAACGCCGTGGTCGTCCCCACCACGCACTGACGCGCCCGGCGGTCAGGCGACCGTCGCGCCCTGCAGCTGATAGAACATCCCCTGGTCGCTCGACGGGTGCAGCACGAGCTTGCCGGTGACGGTGATCAGGTCGCCGCTGATCTTGATCGGCCGGGTCAGCAGCACCTCGGCGGCCTCCGTGGGCTGGCTCGGCGGGCAGAACGGGCAGCCGGAGTTGCGGCGGGTCAGCGCGAAGTGGATCGTCTCGCGCCCCGGCTCCAGCGGCAGGATGAAGCCGTCCACCTTGATCACCGCGCCGGCCATCTTCTTCACGTCCGGGGTGAAGGCGGCGGTCATCAACCCGTTCCTGGCGTCGACGTTGACCTTCGGCTGGGCCAGCAGGTCCCAGATCGGATTGAGCGCCTCCGGATGGCCGCCGTTCCACTGCTGCGGCAGGACCGGCTGGGCGAAGCCGCAGACGCTCAGGGCCAGGGGGGCGAGGAGCAGGGTTCTGCGGTCGAAATCCATGGATCTCAAGCTCCAGCGAGTTCACGGGCCGGGTCGGTGCGCGCGGCGATCACCGCGGGCCCGATCGAGGCGACGAGCGCCAGGGCCAGGGCCGCGCCGATCGCCGCCAGGTCGATAGCCCCGGCCGGTGGCGGAATTAGGGTTGGGCCGCTGGCGGCGGCCATCGAGACGTGGCCGGCGTAGGCCGCCAGCGCCCGGCCCGCGGCGACGCCGATCAGGCCGCCGGCCAGGCCCAGCAGGGCCGATTCCAGCGCCACGATCATCAGCAGCAGCGACGGCCGGGCCCCCAGGGCGCGCAGCAGCGCCAGGTCGCGCCGCCGCTGGCTCACCGCCCCGAACAGGGCGATGAAGAATCCGATGGCGGCGAGCCCGAGGATCGCCGCCCCGACGCCCTGCAGCACCTCGGCGCCGACCCCCAGCAGGCTGAACAGCCGCGCCGATTCGATGGCCGGGATCGCCGGCTGCAGGTCGGGGACCGCCGCGACCAGCCGGGGCATCATCAGCGCGCCCATGGCCGAGCGGTACTTCACCAGCAGCGCGGTGACTTCGCGCCGGTTCGGATCGGTGGCTCGCTCGTCGGCGTCCGGATGCTCGTGCACCTGCCAGACGCTGCCCAGGTCGGTCAGCACCAGCCGGTCGACCACCGCCCCCGTGGGCTTCAGCACCCCCACCACCCGATAGGGGAAACGCCTGTGCAGGTCGGCGCTGCCCACCAGGCCGTGGGCGCCGACGAAGCTCTGTCCCGGGTGAAGCCCCAGCCGCTGCGCCACGCTCGCGCCCAGCACCGCCTCCATCGGCTGGCCCCACCAGCGCCCGGCGGCCAGTTCCGCGCCATAGAGCTTCGGGTAGTCCAGCGTCGTGCCGACGATGCGGGCGCCTTGCACATTGTCGCCCATCGAGACCGGGACCGCGCGGGACACCAGGGCGCTGCGGGTGAACCGCTCCGCCTCGGCGAGGCTGATGTTGCCTGTCGGCGTGTCCATCTGGAACACCGCCGAGAGCACGATCTGCAGCGGGCTGCCCTTGGCCCCGATGACGAGGTCGATGTCGGCCAGGTCACGGCGGAAGCGGTTGTCCAGCGCCTGGCTGACCAGCACCAGGGCCAGCACCAGGGCGACGCCGGTCGACAGCGTCAGCACGTTGAACGCCCAGGTCAGCGGCCGGCGGCGGATGAAGGCCCAGACCAGCTTGAACAGGTTCACGCCGCCGCCTCCACCATCACCTGGTTGGCGATCCGCGCCTTCAGCCGGGCGTCGTGGGTGGCGACCACCAGGGCCGCGCCGGTCTCCGCCGCAGCCTGCAACAGCAGGGTCGCGACGCTGTCGGCGGCGGGGTCGTCGAGGCTGGCGGTCGGCTCGTCGGCGAGGATCAGCTGCGGGCGCAGCAGCATGGCCCGTGCGATCGCCGCGCGCTGGGCCTCCCCGCGGCTCAGCCGCTCGGCGGCCCGCTCGGCCTTGTCGCCGAGCCCCAGGCTGGCCAGCAGGGCGCGGGCCCGCTCGCGGTCCTGGGCCACGCCGGCCGCGAACGGCGAAAGCAGCAGGTTGTCCAGCGCGCTCAGGCCCGGCAGCAGATGGATGTCCTGGAAGACGAAGCCGATATGCCGGCCGCGGAACCGGTCGAGCGCGGCGCCGCGCAGGGCCAGGATGTCGGTGTCGGCGATCCGCACCCGGCCGGAAAAGCTCTTGGCGAGCCCGGCCAGCGCCAGCAGCAGGGTGGTCTTGCCGGCGCCCGACGGCCCCAGCAGCAGCGCCGCCTCGCCGGCCTTCACCGACAGGGCGCTGAGCCGCGCCACCGGACGGTCGCCGCGCCCGGCCTCGAGGTCCTCGGCTAGGAGCACCGGCGCACCCAGTCCTTCACCCGATCCGTGCCCAGGAGGCCCAGATGGCGCGCGCAGATCCCGCCCTTGCGGTCCAGGGCCAGCGCCAGCGGCAGGCGCGGCGGCTCGCCGTTCAGGGCGACCAGCACCTCGCGGGCCGGGGCGTCGGCCACCCAGATCCGGCGCGGCCGGGCCTTATACCGCTGCAGCGCCAGGCGGATCTTGCCCGGCTCGTCCAGCGCCAGCATGACCAGCGGCGCGGGCCCGGCCGCCGCCTCCAGGTCGCGGATGTTCAACAGTTCGATGAGGCAGGGGCCGCAGTCGCCGCGCCAGACCACCAGGATCGCGGAATGGCCGGCCAGCTCGCCGAGCGAGCGGCTGCGTCCCGCCAGGTCGTGCAGCGCCAACCGCGGCGCGGCCGAAGCCACGCCGAGCGCGCACTGCGCCGCCATCGCGCCGACGATGAGCACTGTCGCGACGCGCCGAACCTCTGCAGACATGCGACGTCCTGAATCCCGCATTCGGAATGTTATAACATAACGGACCGGCCGCCACGCAACCCGCCGCGCTTCGCCGCCGCCATCTTGGCTGTCCTGGCCCGATCCGCAACGCCGAGCGCGCTATCGGGATCAACGGCAGGCTTCGATCACCCGCTCGAGCGTGGCCAGCCGCCGGGTCCTGAGGATCCGTCCGGCGGCCAGCAACTGGTAGCGATCGGCCGCCCCGCCCGCGTCGCGCAACGCGGTGTCGCTGTCCGGATAGCGGGGCGCCGGCGGCAGCGCCTTGGGCACGCAGGGCGCCCGCACCTGGGCCGGGACCTTCGCCGCGATCTCGCGGGCCGGCGGCGCCGGAGCCGCGGCGAGCGCCGGCGCGGGGGCCTTGCCTGTCG
>JAQGIX010000388.1 GCA_028290925.1 Phenylobacterium sp.
GATCTCCGCGCGGCCGAACTCCCGCGCGTGGCCGCCTTCGACGGCGCCCCCAAGCTGGGCGGCCATGGTCATCTCGCCGTAGCAGATGCCGAGCACCGGTACGCCGAGCTCGAAGACCTTCTGCGGAGCCGATGGGCTCTCGGCCTCGTGCACGCTGGCCGGGCCACCGGACAGGATCACCGCCTTGGGCCGGAAGTCGTCCAGCAGCGGCTCGACCTTGTCGTAGGGATGGATCTCGCAATAGACGCCGCTCTCGCGCAGCCGCCGGGCGATCAGCTGGGTCACCTGGCTGCCGAAATCGACGATCAGGACGCGTTCATGTGCGGCTTCGGTCATGGGGCTCCGTTAGCGGGGTTTCTCAAGCACGGCGACGAAAAACCCGTCGGTCCCGGCGGTGCGGGGTGACAGGCGCAGATAGCGGTCAGCGGTCAGGTGCTTTTCGAGGTTGGGATCGGCCGTGGCGGGCGCGACGGCGAACTCGGGATGGCCCGCGAGGAAGGCCGCCACGCGGTCCTCGTCCTCCTCCGGCAGCACCGAGCAGGTGACGTAGACGAGCCGGCCGCCCGGCTTCACGAAGGCCGCGCCCTCCTCCAGCACCTGGTCCTGGTCGGCCATGCGCCGGGCCAGCGTCTCCGGGGTCAGCCGCCACTTGGTGTCGGGGTGGCGGCGCCAGGAGCCGGAGCCCGAGCAGGGCGCGTCGATGAACACCAGGTCCATCTTGGCCTCCAGGCCCTTCAGCGGCTCGGGATTGACCGGCGAGCGGACCTGCAGGTTGCGCACGCCCGCGCGGTCGGCGCGGCGGATGGTGTCGGTGAGCCGGCGGGCGTCGGAATCGTAGGCGTAGATCTGGCCGGTCGAGCCCATGGCGGCGGCCAGCGCGAGGGTCTTGCCGCCACCGCCGGCGCAGAGGTCCAGCACCTGCTTCTTCGCCACATCGCCGGCCGAGGCGGCGGCGATCTGCGAGCCCAGGTCCTGCACCTCGAACCAGCCCTTGGAGAACTGCGGGATGGTCTCCACCGCGCCCGCGCGGGTCATGGGATCGGGCGCGGCGATGCGGAGCGCGGTCGCCAGCACGCCGGTCGGCTGGGCGCCGACCGAGACCAGGGCCTTGAGGGCGCGGGCCGGATCGGTTTTCAGCAGGTTGACCCGCAGGTCGACCGGCGCGCGCTCGGCGAGCGCCGCGCCCTCCTCCGCCCGAGCCTCGCCGAAGGCCCGTTCCAGCGAGGCGTCGAGCCAATCGGGATAGTCGCCGCGCACGGCCGGCGGGGCCTCGGCGAGGTCGCGGGGGTCGGCCAAAGCCTGGCGCTCGGGCTCGGTCAGGACGCCCGGACCGTGGGCCTCGTCCTCCGCGGCCTCGGCGATGCGCGCGATCGGCCAGTCCCAGAGGAACCTGAGCGTGCCGAGCACCGCCGCGCGGGGGCTTTCCTCGCCCATCCGCCAGGCCAGGGACCGGCGCTTGCGCAGCGCATCCAGCGCCAGGCCGGAGACGAAGGCGCGGTCCTTCGCCCCGGCGTAGCGGGCGCCTTCGCCCCAGGACTTCAGCGCGAGGCGGACAGGCCGGTGGCGGGTCTCGATCTCGGTGAGGACTTCAATCGCCGCACCTAAGCGTCCGCCGTCGCGCAAATCATTCTCTCACTGGAAGAAGGCCACGATCACCGTGACGATGCCGACCATGCTGGCGGTCCAGGCGATGGTCCGCACCACCGGCAGCCCCATGGCGTAGAGCGGCGTGTAGGCCACCCGGCCGATCACGTACAGCCAGGCCCCGAAGACGGTCTGGCTGCCCGCCTTGCCCGCCAGCAGCGCCGCGATCAGGGCGGCGGCGAACAGCGGGAAGGTCTCCAGGAAGTTGGCGTAGGCGCGGCTCAACCTCGCCGCCTGCCCGCTCACCGGCCGTGGGTCGTCGCGCGGGCCGAGCAGCCAGGCGGTGTCGCGGTGCCCGCCGCTGCCGGCCACGGTCGCCCACACCAGATGTATCAAGCCGATGATCACCGCAGCGATCAGCAGCTTCAGTTCCGTGCTCGATGTCACGCTCATGGTCGCCTCCCCCGTATGGCGACCGGCGCAGGCCGGCCGCGCCTTGCTGGAACGTTACGCTAGACTGCACTGGGATAATTCGGCGCCTCGCGGGTGATCATCACGTCGTGGACGTGGCTCTCGCGCAGCCCCGCGCCGGTGATGCGGATGAATTTCGCCCGCTTGCGGAAGATCTCCAGGTCGCTCGCGCCCACATAGCCCATGGCGGCGCGCAGGCCGCCGACCATCTGGTGCAGGATCGGCGCGATCGGCCCCTTGTAGGGCACCTGGCCCTCGATACCCTCGGGCACCAGCTTGAGGGCGTCGGAGACCTCCTTCTGGAAGTAGCGGTCGGCCGAGCCGCGGGACATGGCGGCCATCGAGCCCATGCAGCGGTACGACTTGTAGGAGCGGCCCTGGTAGAGGAACACCTCGCCCGGCGCCTCGTCGACGCCCGCGAACACCGAGCCCATCATGGCCACCGAAGCCCCCATGGCCAGCGCCTTGGCGAGGTCGCCCGAGTACTTGATCCCGCCGTCCGCGATGATCGGCACGTCGGAGCCCGCCGCGGCGCGCACGCTCTCGGCGATGGCGGTCAGCTGCGGCACGCCCACCCCGGCCACCATCCGCGTGGTGCAGATGGAGCCCGGGCCGATGCCCACCTTCACGGCGTCGGCGCCGGCGTCGATCAGGGCGCGCGCGCCCTCGTAGGTGGCGACGTTGCCGGCGACGATCTGCACGCGGTTGGTCTCGCGCTTCACCCGCGCCACGGCCCGGGCCACGTCGATGTTGTGGCCGTGGGCGGTGTCGATGACGACGACGTCGACGCCGGCGTCCACCAGGGCCATGGAGCGCTCATAGCCGGCGTCGCCCACGGTGGAGGCGGCGGCGACCAACAGGCGGCCCTGGGCGTCCTTGGCGGCGTTGGGGTGCTCCTCGGACTTCTCCATGTCCTTGACGGTGATCAGGCCGACGGCGCGGTAGGCGTCGTCCACCACGATCAGCCGCTCGATCTTGTGCCGGCGCAGCAGGTCGCGCGCCTCGGCCTGGCTGACGCCCTCGCGGACGGTGACCAGGTTCTCATGGGTCATCAGCGCCTTGGCCGGGACGTCGGCGCCGCTCTCGAAGCGCATGTCGCGGTTGGTGAGGATGCCGCAGAGCTTGCCGGTCTTGGGATCGACCACCGGGAAGCCGGAGATCTTCCGCCGGGCCTTGATCTCGCGGATCTCGCTCAGCAGGGTTTCGGGATTGATGGTCAGCGGGTTGATCACCATCCCGCTCTCGTAGCGCTTCACCTCGCGGACCTGATCGGCCTGCTCCTCGACGGTGAGGTTGCGGTGCAGCACCCCGATGCCGCCGTTCTGGGCCATGGCGATGGCCAGCCGGCTCTCGGTGACGGTGTCCATGGCGGCGGACACCAGGGGTATGTTCAGACTGATCTCGCGCGTGAACCGGGTGGCGACATCCACCTGTGTTGGCATCACTTCGGATGCGCCGGGTTCAAGCAAAACATCGTCGAAGGTGAGACCTTCGCGAATCTCCATAGAGACACCTCGTTTTGCGAGCCGGGTATCTTCGGAAAGCCAGGTCGAGTCAACGCAGGCGGACGGCCGCAGCCGAGGATCGTTCGGATATGATCGGCGCCACATGAAGATTTCGCGGATCATCGAAGCGCCGCGGCGGGCCCTCTACGCCGCCTGCATGGACCCGCAGGCGCTGGCCGCGTGGCTGCCGCCGGCCGGCATGCGCGGCGAGATGCACCGGTTCGAGCCCTGGGAAGGCGGCGGCTACCGGATGACGCTGGCCTACGACCGGCCCTCGCCCGAGGCGCGCGGCAAGACCACCGCCGACAGCGACACCGTCGAGGTGCGGTTCGTGGAGCTGGTCCCGGACCGGCGGATCGTCCAGGCGGTGGCGTTCGAGACGGACGATCCGGCCTATGGCGGGACGATGACCATGACCTGGAGCTTCGCCGATGCGCCGGGCGGGACCGAGGTCGCCGTTGTGGTCGAGAATGCGCCGCCGGGCATCTCGGAGGCGGATCACGAGACGGGAATCCGGTCGAGCCTGGAGAACCTGGCGAGGTTCGTGGGTTAGGCGGCGCGCGGCTTCGGAGCTTTGTGGGCTGTACCCCCCGGCCCCCGCCGGGTCGCTCGCGACCCGGCAGCCCCCGTCGCTTCGCGAGCCACCCCCAGCGGGGGTGGATTGGGCCACCTCCCCCTGATCGCGCTTCGCGCTGGGGGAGGATCTTGCGCTCAGCGGCCCTTGAAGCCCGTGGCCACGAGGTAGATCTCCGAGCTCTCCGCCCGGCTGGCCTTGGGCTTGATGGTCTTCACCTGGGCGAAATGGCGCTTCAGCTTGCCGATCACCTCGGCGGTCTCGCCGCCCTGGAAGGCCTTGGCGACGAACACCCCGCCGGGCTTCAGCACCTCGACGGCGAACTCCACGGCGGCTTCGATCAGGCCGACGATGCGCAGGTGGTCGGTCTGGCGGTGGCCGACGGTGTTGGGGGCCATGTCGGAGAGCACCACGTCGGGCGCCCCGCCCAGCAGCTGGATGAGCTGCGGGCCGCAGGCCGGGTCGGTGAAGTCCATCTGCAGGATGTGGGCGGGCGGCAGCGGGCCGACCGGCAGCAGGTCGACGCCGACGATATTGGTCACGCCGCGCTCGAGGGCCACCTGGGTCCAGCCGCCGGGGGCCAGGCCGAGGTCGACCACCCGGGCGCCGGGGCGCAGGACCCGCAGCTTGTCGTCGATCTCGATCAACTTGTAGGCGGCGCGGGACCGGTAGCCGTGGGCGCGGGCCTTGGCGGCGAAGGGGTCGTTGATCTGGCGCTCCAGCCAGGCCTGCTGCGAGGGCGTGCGCTGCTTGGCGGTCTTCAGGCGCTGCGGCTTGGCGCGGCCGGCCTCGTTGCCGCCCGACGGCGGCTTGACCATGCGCTTGCGGGGCGGTTCGCCGGTCATTTAGGCGGCCATCACCGGCGCGGCGCCGCGCCGCCTGCGCCGCCGCTTGCCGCGGTCCGACATCAGGGACATCAGGATACCCTCGCGCAGGCCGCGGTCGGCGACGCGCACGCGGCTGCAGGGCCAGAGCTCCTGCACCGCCTGCAGGATGGCGGCGCCGGCCAGCACCAGGTCGGCCCGGTCCGGCCCGATGCAGGGCTGTTCGGCGCGCTGGCGGGCGCTCAGCGCCAGGAGCCGGCCGGCCGCGGCGTCGCACTCGGCGCGGGTCATCCAGACGCCGTCCACCTTGTTGCGATCATAGCGCGGCAGGTTCAGGTGCATGCCCGCCAGGCTGGTGATCGCCCCGGAGGTGCCGATCAGGTGCGCCCGGTCGGCGTCGAACACCGCGCGCAGCGGCTCGGCGCGGCGGAAGGCGGCGATCTCGACCTTCACGGTGTCGACCATGGCGCGGTACCAGGCCTCGGTGGCCTGCACGCCTTCGGGAAAGCGCTCGGCCAGGGTCACCACGCCCATGGGGATGGAGAGCCAGGCCCTGACCGGCGGCGTGCCGGTGGGCGGCGCGTCCTTCAGCTCCACCCAGGAGAGTTCCGTCGAGCCGCCGCCGACGTCCACCACCAGGGCGGCGTCAGCCGTGCGGTCCAGCAGGCTCAGGCAACCGGCCACCGACAGCCGCGCCTCCTCCTGGGGGCTGATGATCTGCAGCTGCAGGCCGGTCTCGATGGCGACCCGCTCGATGAATTCCGCCCCGTTCTCGGCCATGCGGCAGGCCTGGGTGGCGATGGCGCGCAGGCGCACGACCCGGCGGCGGCGCACCTTCTCGGCGCTGACCTTCAGGGCCGCCAGGGCCCGCTCCATGGCGGCGTCCGACAGCCGGCCGCTCTGGCCCAGGCCCTCGCCCAGCCGCACGATGCGCGAAAAGGCTTCCACCACGCGGAAACTGCTCGCGGTCGGGGTGGCGATCAGCAGGCGGCAGTTGTTGGTGCCCAGGTCGAGGGCGGCGTAACAGGGCACGTCCCCCGTCGACCTGATCCGGCCACGCCCGGAGGCGCCCGGCGCGCGCGGCGCCTCACTCATGGACCGTGTTCCGTCCTTCGCAGGCCGCGCCCGACATCCTCAGCGAGGGCGGGCGCGCCTCATTTCGCTGCAACTGTAGCAAGAGCGGCGGTTTGCCGGAAGCGTGGCCTTGAACCCAAGGCCTTGAACGTTACGTTCACCTCCCGGTCAGGAGATGGGGGATAGATTCGGCCGCATGACTACGCGACTCGCCAAATTTGCGATCGGCCAGATCGTTCGGCACCGCATCTATCCTTTCCGCGGCGTGATCTTCGACGTGGACCCGAGCTTCGCCAACACCGAGGAATACTGGCTCTCGATCCCGGAACACATCCGGCCTCACAAGGACCAGCCCTTCTACCACCTGCTCGCCGAGAACGATGAAAGCTCCTACGTGGCTTACGTCTCCGAGCAGAACCTCGTCCCGGACGACTCGGGCGAGCCGGTGGGGCATCCGCAAGCCAGCCTGATCTTCGAGTCGTTCCGCGAAGGCCAGTACACGCTTCGTCCGCGGATCAGCCACTAGACGCAAGGTTTTGCCGGGCGATACGCCCCTGGCCGGTCTCTTCGAACGGAACTTCCCCGTAAATGGGGCCATTCTCGTGCGCATGAGCGCTGACGCCATCCTCAAGGAGCCGCCGCCGGGGGCCCGGCCCGACTGGACCATCGACCAGGCCTGGGAGCGCTATTCCGACGCCGAGCACCAGGTGTGGATCACCCTCTACGAGCGCCAGACGGCGTTGTTGCCGGGCCGCGCCGCCGATCCGTTCCTCAAGGGCCTGGACGCGCTCGACCTGCACCGCACCGGCATCCCCGACTTCGCGCGGATCAACGAGGAGCTGATGCGGCTGACCGGCTGGACGGTGGTGGCCGTGCCGGGGCTGGCGCCGGACGAGGTGTTCTTCGACCACCTGGCCAACCGCCGTTTCCCGGCGGGGCAGTTCATCCGCAAGCCCGACGAGCTCGACTACCTGCAGGAGCCGGACGTCTTCCACGACGTGTTCGGCCACGTGCCGATGCTCACCGACCCGACTTTCGCCGACTACATGGCCGCCTATGGCGAGGGTGGCCGCCGCGCGCTGGGCATGGGCCACCTGCACAACCTGGCCCGGCTCTACTGGTACACGGTGGAGTTCGGCCTGATGCAGAGCGCCGAGGGTCTGCGGATCTATGGCGCCGGCATCGTCTCGTCCCACGCCGAGAGCCTGTTCGCGCTGGACGATCCCTCCCCCAACCGCCTGGGCTTCGACCTGGAGCGGGTGATGCGCACGCCCTACCGGATCGACGACTTCCAGCAGGCCTATTTCGTGATCCCCGGCCTGCAGACCCTGCTCGACGTGACCACCCAGACCGATTTCGCGCCGCTTTATGCGCGGCTGGCGCACGCCAAGGACATCCCGATCGCGGAGATCGAGCCGTCCGACCCGGTGTTCACGCTGGGGACCCAGGCCTATGCGCGGGCGGGTGGGCGGACGGGCAAGGCTGCCTAAACCGGCGGTTTCTCTTGGTGTCGTCGCGTGAGGGCGACCTAGTAGTCCTTCCGCCAGCGGATGGAGAGGCCGCCGCCGCCCTGGCCGGCGACCTTGGAGACGATCGAGAGGCTGCGCTTGAGGCGCCACTCGACCTGGGCCGAGGGGCCTTCGCGGCCGCCGCCGGCGATCTCCAGATAGACGTCGTGGGTCAGGTACTTGCCGCCGGCGATCATGGCGCCCGACCCCGCCCCGCCGCCGCCCAGGGCCAGCCGGTCGAGGCCGGCGAAGGTCCTGAGGTTGCCGATGATGTCCAGCGCCCCGCCGCCGCGCAGCGAAGACAGGGTGGAGGCGAGCTGCGCGGCCTGCAGGCCCGACAGCTGCGACGCCGACTGGCCGAACAACACCTGGCTCAGCACCTCGCTGCTGGGCAGGGCCGGCGACGAGGTGAGCGTGATCTCCGGCTTCGCGGCCGTGCCGCGGATCCGCACATTGGCGGTGAGCGTCGGGTCGTCGCGGGTGGCCAACAGCTCCAGCCGGATCTGGTCGGCCTCGGTGGACAGATAGACGGTGCTGCTCGGATCGAACTCGAAGCGCTTGCCGGCGAAATCGTAGTCGCCGCGCACCACGCGGGCCACCCCGCCGAGCGTCGGATCGGCGATCGTGCCGCCGACATGGGCGTCCAGCGCCAGCTCCACATTGAGGCCCCGCCCCCGCAGCAGGACCCGGCCGGGCGCCTTCAGGCTGACGTCGAGGGCCCAGTCGGCGCCCCCGCCCGCCGCCGGCGGCGGCAGGCTCGGCGCCAGCTCCGGCGGGCGGTTCTTCTCGACCACGTCCATCACCACAACGCCGGACGGCGTCGGCAGGCGCGCCGCCACCGTGGCCTGGTCGATGGTCAGCGCGCCGGAGAGCCGAACCTTGCCGTTGGCCGCCCGGTCGATGGTCGCCCGGCCGCTGGCCGACGCCGTGGCGAACTCGTTGTCGATCAGGCGGAAGCCCTTGAGGTCCAGCCGGAAGCTGGAGAGCCCCTCGCGCTGCAGGCTGATCCGCCCGGCGCCGGCGGCCGAGCCGCCATGGCCGTCCACCCCGCTCGCCTGGGTGACGTCGACCGCGCTCTGGGCGAAGGCCGCCCGCAGCGACACCTGGCGTAGCGACAGTCCCGTGCGGCCGTCGTCGAAGCGGCCGTTGTCCACCGCCACCTGACCGCTGATCCGCGGCTCGGCCAGCGTGCCGCCGACCGCGCCTTGGGTGTTCACATGGCCGGAGAGGCTGCGGTCGCCGCCGATCAGCAGGTCCCACAGCGGCCGAACCTCCCCTTGGGCCAGGAAGCGGCCGCGCATCGGCTGCTGGC
>JAQGIX010000001.1 GCA_028290925.1 Phenylobacterium sp.
CGCCGGTTCCTGCGCGGAGCGATCGAAAGGCGTGCCTGATGCGCGAGTTTGCCGCCGGTCTGCTGCTCGCGCTGGGAATCATCGGCGCGGGCTCGTTCCTGCCTTCCCGGACACCAGGCCAGACGCCGTCACATCGTGAGCTCAAGGTCGCCACCAACGGCAGTTGGCGGCCGCAAAGCTATCTGGACGATCACAACCAGCTGGTCGGCTTCGACATCGACGTGGCCCGCGAGATCGCCCGGCGGCTGGGCCGGACGGCGAAGTTCGACACCCCGGATTTCAGCACCATGACCGGAGGCCATTGGCACGGCCGCTGGGACATTGCGGTGGGATCGGTGACCCCGACCCGGGCGCGCGCGCAGGTCGTCGATTTTGCCGGCGTCTACTACTACAGCCCCTATGTGCTGGCGGTTCACAGCAACAGCGCCGCCCAGACGTTCGAGGCCTTGAACGGCAAGAAGGTCGGCGTCGAGACCGGCACGACCTCCGAGGACTACATACGTCATCGGCTGCGGATCGACGCGCCCGACATGCCCGCCATACAATACCGGGTCACGCCGGGGGAGGTCCGGACCTATGCGGATTCGACCATGCCGCTCGATGACCTGCGGCTGGGCGACGGCGTTCGCCTCGACGCCGTGGTCGCGCCGGAACAGACGGTGCTGGGCGCAATCCACAGCGGTTATCCGATCAAGATCATGCCCGGGGGCTACGCGTTCCGCGAACCCCTCACCGTGGTGACCGACAAGGGGGCGCCCCAGTGGACCGCCCAGATAAAAGCAATCATCGCCGCGATGAAGGCCGACGGCACCCTGCGGACCCTGACCACCAAGTGGTACGGCCGCGACTATAGTCATTGACCGCCCGCAAGGCGGCGTCTGGCCGCCCTCCCCTGGCTTCGGAAGCTCCGCGCATGCCGTATGTCGAGACCTACTACGGACCTGCAGCGGGCGCCGAGGTGCAGCGACCCGCCTTGCGCCGCCGGCTTGAGGCGGATGTGTGCGTGGTGGGTGGCGGGCTGGCCGGCCTGACCGCGGCGCTGGAGTTGGCGCGCCGCGGGCGCAAGGTCTGCCTGCTCGAGGCCGAGCGGATCGCCTGGGGCGCGTCGGGACGCAACGGCGGCTTCGTCAGTCCCGGCTATTCCGCCAGCCATAAGACCATCGAGCGCCAGGTCGGTCCGGACGACGCCAAGAGCCTGCACCGGCTGTCCATCGAGGGCGCCGCGGCGGTCGCGGCGAATCTGGATGGCCTGGGCGTCGCCGACGTGGACCGGGTCGACGGCATCCTGTCGACCTCGCGCTACGAGGCCACGGCCGAGCTGCAGGCCCGCCGCGACTGGCTTGAACGCGAGTTCGACCATCGCCTGGAATTCCGCACCCGGGCCCAGATGCAGGAGGTGCTGGCGTCCCCGCGCTACTTCCAGGGCCTCTACAATCCCCAGGGCTTTCATCTGAACCCGCTCAACTACGCCCGCGGCCTGGCGCGGGAAATCGAGCGGCTTGGCGGCGAGCTGTTCGAGGCCTCGCCGGCCCGCGCGCTGGCGCGGGACGGTGCGAGCGGCGTTGTCGTCACGGACGGCGGCCAGGTGCGCGCCAAGGACGTGGTGATCGCCTGTGGCGGCTATACCGGCGGGTGGGCGCCGAGGCTCCGGCGCAGCTACCTGCCGATCGCCACCTATGTGATGCTGACCAAGCCCGACAAGGCGCTGATCAGCCGCGCGATCCGCACCACGGCGGCGATCGGCGACGGCCGGCGGGCCGGGGACTACTATCGCCTGGTGGACGGCGGCGAACGGATCCTGTGGGGGGGCAAGATCACCACGCGCAGGACGCAGCCGCGCCGGCTGGGCCAGTTGCTGCACCAGAGCATGGTCTCCACCTATCCGCAGCTTGCGGACTTGCAGGTCGAGATGGCCTGGTCGGGGCTGATGGCCTATGCGCGCCACCTGATGCCGCAGATCGGCCGGCTGGGCGAGGGCCTGTGGTATTGCACCGCCTTTGGCGGCCACGGCCTCAACACCACCGCCATCGGCGGACAGCTGGTGGCCGAAGCCATCGCCGGGGACAGCGACCGCTATCGGCTGTTCGAGCCGTTCGGCTTGACCTGGAACGGCGGCCTGGCTGGCCGCGGCGCGGTCCAGGGGGCCTATTGGGCGATGCAGGCGACGGACCGCATCCGCGAACGCCGACTGTTCCAATGAACGTCATCGTCAAAACGAAGAACGGCGCCAACCTTGACTGAAGTCGTCCTCAACCGAAACCGCATGCCCCGGCCGACGGCCGCGACGCACTTCGCTGACAACGTCGATTATCCGGCGCTGCTGGGGCGTCCGATCGTCTTCCTGCCCGGCCTGGCCCTGCTGTTCGAGGCGCTGCGATGGTGGCCCTTCGGGTCAACGGCCATCGGGCGCGGCCTGACCGATCTGTTCAAGCTGTCCGGCCTGTCGCCGGCGGCGGACAACATGGCCGTGGCGGGGTTCGCGACGCTGTTTGTCGGCTTCAACCTGGCGGTGGTCATGCGCCTGAAGCTGCGCTGGCAGGTCTATGTCGTGTGGCTCGAACTGGCCG
>JAQGIX010000014.1 GCA_028290925.1 Phenylobacterium sp.
AGGTCTTCGGATTCCAGGCGCTCGTCGAGCCGCTGGAAGACGTCGAGTTGTTCGTCGTCTTCCACCTCGTCCCAGATCAGCGCCTCGACGGCGCCGCGGACGCGGGCCTTGCGGGCCGCCACGCGCCTGGCGGTGATCTCGTCGGCGCGGGCTTCGTCGAGGCGGTCCTCGCGCCTGGCGTCGCGCCGCAGCTTGGCTTCGAGGGCCAGGGTCTGGCGCAGCGCGCGGCCCATGCGGTGGAAGGCGAGGCTCAGCGCCTGCTTCTGCTCAGGGGCCTCGGCGGCCAGCGCGCAGGCCTGCAGGTCCTCGGCCAGGCTGGCCGCCTGCTCCGCGAAGCGGGTCAGGAGCCGGCCGTGCCGCTCCATCATCTCGGCGTCGCTGTCCATAGAACAAAAGAAGAACACATAAACGGCCTGAGGTCAAGGAATTTCGTGATTCTGGTTCCCGCTTTTTCGCCGGCGAAGCGGCCAGAGGGGGCAAGCCAAGCGCACTGCAAGCGCTCGCCCCTCCCACCATCCGCTCTTCCGCCCGCCTGTGCGGGCGTCGGCGGATGGTCCCCCCTCCCCGCTGCGCGGGGCGGGCAATGGGCCGCCAGGGGATCGCAGGGCTCGACGAGGTGGGCGGCGATAGCCTCGTCGGCGGGCATGGGGAGTCGGACGCTACGGTCAAGTTTCCTGCACGAATACAATAGCTTACGGCAAAGCTTCGCCATGTTTTCGCCGTAATGGAGCCATAGTCCGGACTCCGCTGAGGGCGTTCCGCGCCCGTTCCGAGGTGGACAGGCGCGATGACCGATTTCGTGGGCACGGCGGGCAACGACGCCATCACGGGTAGCCCGGGCGACGATTCCATCCAGGGGCTGGCCGGCGACGACAAGCTCTGGGGCGAGGGCGGCAATGACACGCTGTCGGGCGGCGCCGGCGCCGACACCTTGATCGGCGGCGCGGGCGGCAACCTGCTGGACGGCGGCGACGGTCGCGACTGGGTGGACTATTCCAACGAGGTCAACCCGATCAAGGCCAATCTGGCGACCGGCCAGATCGACCACGGCTCCGGCACGGATACGATCACCAACATCGAGGTGGTGAACCTCGGCTACTACAACGACACGCTCACCGGCTCCGACGGCCGCGACCTGATCTACGCCAACCACGGCGACGACTCGGTGGACGGCGGCGCCGGCAACGACTTCATCGACGGCGGCGGCGGGATCAACACCCTGCACGGCGGGGCCGGCGACGACTACATCACGGCCCAGGTCGATATCTCCAACGGCCAAGCCATCGGCACGAGCGGCGTCAACGAGATGTACGGCGACGACGGCGCCGACGTCATCGTGCCGACGGTCTATGGCGGCCTGGCCGACGGCGGCGCGGGCCGCGATCGGCTCGACCTCAGCTATGTCGGTTCCGGGAAGGTCACCCTGGACCTGACCCGCAGCGACCAGCAGATCGTGTTCGCCCCCTACGGGCCCGGCCTGATCGTCCGCAACATCGAGGACGTGACCGGCTCGCAACTCGGGTCGAACGTCATCACCGGCGACGCCAACGACAACCGGCTGGAGGGCGGCGGCCATAACGACACCCTGATGGGCGGCGCCGGGGCCGACACCCTGGTGGAGAGCGCCGGCTCCAATTACCTGCGCGGCGACGACGGCGCCGACAGCATCCAGGGCGGCTCGGGCTTCGACGACATCAACGGCAACAAGGGCGATGACACCATCGACGGCGGCACGGGCGGCGGCGACTGGCTGGTGGGCGGCCAGGGCAACGACCTGATCACCTCCCACCACAGCGACGACATCCTCTACGGCAATCTCGGCAACGACACGCTGCAGGGCGGCGACGGAAATGAGATCATCCGCGGCGGCCAGGGCGACGACGTCCTGAACGGCGGCGCCGGCAATGACTGGCTCTCCGGGGACCGCGGCGCCGACACCATCACCGGCGGGGCCGGGGCGGACACCGTCCACACCTTCTCTGGCGCCGGCATCGACAGGGTGACCGACTTCAACAGTTCGGAAGGCGACCGGGTGCAAGTGGACCCGGGCACGGCCTACACGGTCAGCCAGGTGGGGGCGGACACGGTGATCGACATGGGCAATGGCGACCAGATGATCCTGGCCGGCGTGCAGGCGAACACGCTTCCGCCCGGCTGGATCTTCGGCGCCTGAGAGGGGTCTCAGCCCGCCAGGGTCTCGGCGAAGCGCACCGGCTCGCCGCGGTGGGGGGCGATCACCTCGTCGTCGCGCATCACCACCGCGCCGCGGATGATGGTGGCCATGGGCCAGCCCTTGGCCTCCATGCCGACGAAGGGGGTCCAGGCGACGCGGCTGGCCATCTGGTCGTGGGCGAAGGTGCGGCGGGCCTTGAGGTCGACGATGGTCAGGTCCGCGTCGTAGCCCTTGGCCAGGCGGCCCTTGTCGGCCAGGCCGAACAGGCGGTTGGCGCCGTGGCTGGTCATGTCCACCAGCCGCTCCAGGGTCAGGCGGCCCTCCGCCACGTGGGTCAGCATCACCGGCAGCAGGGTCTGCACGCCGGGCATGCCGGAGGGCGAGGCGGGATAGGGCCGGGCCTTCTCCTCCTGGGTGTGCGGCGCGTGGTCGGAGCCGATCACGTCGGCGACGCCGCTGGCGACGCCGGCCCAGAGGCCCGCCCGGTGCTCGGCGGTGCGGATCGGCGGGTTCATCTGGGCGTAGCCTTTCAGCCGCTCATAGGCCTCGGGCCCGGCCAGGGTGAGGTGCTGCGGGGTGACCTCCACCGAGGCGATGTCCTTGTGGGCGGCGAGGTATTCGATCTCGTCGCGGGTGGTGACGTGCAGCACGTGGATGCGCTTGCCGAGCGCGCGGGCGATGCGCACCAGCCGCTCGGTGGATTGGATGGCCGACTGGGCGTCGCGCACCTCCGGATGGCTGGTCCAGTCGCCGGTGCGGGCCAGCGGCCGGCGATCGGCCAGGCGGTACTCGTCCTCGGAGTGGAAGGCCGCGCGGCGGTTGATGTGGCGCAGAATCTGCTCGATGCCCTCGTCGTCCTGCACCAGCAGGGAGCCGGTGGAGGCGCCCATGAACACCTTGACCCCGCAGCAGCCGGGCAGGCGCTCCAGCTCGCCCAGGAAGCGGGCGTTCTCGTGGGTGCCGCCCATGTAGAAGGCGTGGTCGCAGTGCATGCGGCCCTTGGCGCGGGAAAGCTTGTCGGCCAGCGCGTCGGCGTCGGTGGTGGTGGGCTCGGTGTTGGGCATCTCGAACACGGCGACGACGCCGCCGAGGACGGCCGCCCTGGAGCCGCTCTCCAGGTCTTCCTTCCACTCCATGCCGGGCTCACGGAAGTGGACCTGGGTGTCGATGACGCCGGGCAGGATGGTCAGGCCCTTGGCGTCGAAGGTCTCGCCGGCCGAGGCCTGGGAGAGGTCGCCGATGGCGGCGATCTTGCCGCCGCGCACGCCGATGTCGGCGGCGCCCCGCCCGGCGTGGTTGACCACCTCGCCGCCGCTGACGATCAGGTCGAAGGTCTCAGCCATTGGGGGTTTCAGCCATCGGGGTTTCAGGCATCGGCTTCTCGGTGTCCGCCAGGAGTTGCTCGGCGGCGCGGAGCACCGGCTCCACGCCCAGGTCCATCATGTGGCACATGGCCTGGTTCAGGCGAGGGTCGATTTGCTGGATCTGCTCGAAGGTCTTCGTGCCGCGAACCGAACGGGCGTTGTCGCCCCAGGGGGCGTAGTGGCGCTCGTCGGAGGGGCCGAACAGGTCGAGCGTCGGGATCCCCGCCGCGGCGGCCAGGTGCATGGTCCCGGAATCGTTGCCGATGAACAGGCGCGCGCGCTTCAGGCAGGCGTAGGCGGTGAGGAGGTCGACCTTGCCGGCGAGGTCGATCAGCTGGCCGCGCTGCACGACCTCCTTGAGGTCGCGGCCAAGGTTGGCCTGCTCGCGGCCGCCCAGCACCATCAGCCGGCCGTTCTCCAGCGGGGCGTCGTGGTTGCGCAGCAGGCGGATGGCCACCTGGCTGAACCGCTCCAGCGGCCAGGTCTTGCCGACCCAGTGGGCGGCGGGCGCGAGCGCCAGGATGGGCCCGGTCCCGGCGGTCAGCTCGTCGGCGTAGGCCTCGATGGCCGGCGAGGTGAAGATGTGCGGCGGGGCGGGATCGTCCTCGATGCGCAGCACCCGGGCCGCCTCGAGCACCTTGTGGATCGGCGGGCCCGGCGGCCGGTGATAGACCGCGCGGCGCTTGGCGCTGAGGAAGCGCGATATGCCCGAGCCCCGCATGTCCACCACCAGGCCCCAGCGGCGTTTGCGGACCTTGCGCCACAGGTCGAACCAGTGGCGGTCGTTCCTGGCCTTGGCGAAGACGATCAGCTCGTCGAGGTTGGGGACCTCGGTGAACAGGGGGGCGGCGAGCGGTCCGGCGACGATGGTGAAGCTCGCCTGGGGGATCTCCTCGGCCAGCCGCTTGATCAGACCGGACGACAGGACCGCGTCGCCGATCCGCGTCGCGGTGATGAACAGAATGGGGAAGGACCCTGACGCCATGGGGCCTGTATAAGGCGCTTCGGCGCTGGCGCTCCACCCTTGCGTCCCCCAAATTGCAGCCATGAGCGCCGCCATGACCCCTGCGTCCCCGATCCATGCGGCCTTGGCGGACCGCGCCCTGATCGCCGTGGGCGGGCCCGACTGGCGCGATTTCCTGCAGAACCTGCTGACCCAGGACGTCGAGGGCCTGGCGGCGGGCGAGGCGCGGTTCGCGGCCTTGCTGACTCCGCAGGGGCGGCTGCTCTACGACCTGTTCGTGGTCGGCCGCGAGGACGGCTGCTGGCTCGATGTGGCGGCCGAGCACCGGGCGGCGGTGATCCAGCGGCTGATGATCTATCGGCTGCGGGCCAAGGTGGAGATCGCGGCGGATGAGACCGCCGTCGCGGCTGTCTTCCCATCCGCCCGTCCCGGCGCAGGCGGGACTCCAGGCGACCCGTCCGCGCCCGCCGACCCAGCTTGGGCCCCCGCCGGCGCGGGGATGAGCGGGGTTATGGTGCGCGATCCCCGGCTGCCGGAGCTGGGGTGGCGGGGCTATGGCGTCGAGGCGTCCGCCGACGGCGCCGCCTACGACGCCCACCGCCTGGCGCTCGGGGTTCCGGGCCCGGCGGACTGGGGCACGGACAAGACCTATCCGATCGAGGCCGACTTCGACCTGCTGAACGGCATCGACTTCCAGAAGGGCTGCTTCGTCGGCCAGGAGACCACCTCGCGCATGAAGCGGCGCGGCCAGGTGAAGAGCCGCATGCTGCCGATCGTCTTCGACGGCGCGCCGCCGGCGCCGGGATCGGAGATCCTGGCCGGGACGCTCAGGGCCGGCGAGGTGCTGTCGGGGATGCAGGACCGGGCCATGGCGGTGGTCCGGCTCGATCGGATCGCCGGGGCGGAGCTCGTGGTGGACGGGCGGCCGGTGCGCGTCGAACGGCCCGCCTGGTTCCCGCAGGCGCTCGGCGAAGACGCCGCCTAGGCGGCTGCGACAGTTGGAAGCCTTCGCAGCCGGGGTTCACGAAGCCGGCTTGTGCTGAGGCGCCGGCTCGGCTGAAAGTCGCCGCCGATGGAACAAGCACCCACCCGTTGCGGCTGGCGCGGCATGGCCGGCGACCCGCTCTACGAAGCCTACCACGACGCCGAGTGGGGCGTGCCGGAGTACGAGTCCCGGGCGCTGTGGGAGAAGCTGGTGCTGGACGGCTTCCAGGCGGGGCTGGCCTGGATCACCATCCTGAGGAAGCGCGAGGCGTTCCGCGCGGCCTTCGACGGCTTCGATCCGGAGAAGGTCGCGGCCTATGGCGAGGCGGATAGGGCGCGGCTGATGGCCGAGGCCGGGATCGTCCGCTCCAACGCCAAGATCGACGCGGCCATCGGGGGCGCGAAGATCTATCTGGCCATGCGCGACCGCGGCGAGGACTTCTCGGCCTTCTGCTGGGGCTTCGTGGACGGCAAGCCGGTGCAGAACGGCTTCAGCGAGATCGGCCAGGTGCCGGCCCAGACGCCGCTGGCGGTGGAGGTCGCGGGAGCGCTGAAGGCCAAGGGCTTCAAGTTCGTGGGGCCGGTGATCGTCTACGCCTGGATGCAGGCGGTGGGCATGGTCAACGACCACCTGACCTGCTGCTTCCGGCAGGACCAGGTGAAGGGGATGACGCGATGAGGTGGGTCCTGATCTTCGTCACCTGCGCCCTGCTGGCCGGCTGCGACCACCTCTACGGCGGATTCGACGGTGGCCGAGCGGTCTCGCGGGAGCGGGCGCCTGAGCCGGCCCACATCTCGCCGGTCGCGGCGTAGGCCCGTGGCGCGCGGTCCCACCATGATCCTGGAGAGGGCCTTCATCGGCGGGCCGGTCTGCGGCGTCGATGAGGCCGGGCGCGGGCCGTGGGCCGGGCCGGTGAGCGCCGGCGCGGTGATCCTCGACAGCAATCCGCGGCGGATCCCCAAGGGCCTGGACGATTCCAAGAAGCTGTCGGCCAAGACCCGCGAGGCCCTGGAGCTGGAGATCAAGGCCAAGGCGGTGGCCTGGGGCGTCGGCTTCGCCTCGGTGGAGGAGATCGCGTCACTCAACATCCTGCACGCCACGGGGCTGGCCATGCGCCGGGCGGTGGAGGCCCTGGCGGTGGCGCCGGCCTTCGCCCTGGTTGACGGCAACTACCGCTTCGCCCTGCCGTGCGAGGTCAAGACGGTGGTGGGCGGCGACGGGAAATCGAAATCCATCGCCGCGGCCTCGATCCTGGCCAAGGTGGCCCGCGACCGGCTGATGATGGAGATGGACGGGCTCTATCCCGGCTATGGGTTCGCCAGCCACAAGGGCTACCGCGCGCCGATCCATGCCGAGGCGCTGCTGATGCTGGGTCCCTGCGAGATTCACCGCCTGAGCTGGGGCCCGGTGAAGCTCGCCCTGATGGGCAAGGACCCGCTGCTGGCCTTCGCCGACGTGGCCCAGGACGAGCTGCCGTTCGGCGCGGCGGACTAGCGGACCAGAGCAGTCGCTTAACCACTTCGATTTACCGTGCGGCTTCCTTCGCCGCTCGGAAAGAGCTCCATGTTCGCCGTCCTGATCTGCGTGCTGCAGGGCCACGATCTGCGCCTGGTCGCCGTCGCGGCGGTGATCTGCGCCGTCGCCTGCGCGGCCGGCTTCGGCTTCCACCGTCGTAGCCAGCGGACCGCGGACGCCACCCGCTGGGCCTGGGCGGCGCTCACCGGCCTGGTCGTCGGCTGCGGCGTCTGGGCGACCCATTTCACAGCCATGCTGGCCTACCAGCCGAGCCTTTCGATCCACTACGAGGTCTGGGCGACCGCCGCCTCCCTGGCCATGGCGGTGATCGGGACCGGGGTCGGCTTCGCGGTGCCGGTGCGCGATCCGACCGCCCGCGGCGCCCTGGCGGGCGGGGCGTTCACCGGGCTCAGCATCGCGGCCATGCACTACACCGGCATCGCCGCGGTGCGGGCGCAGGCGCACATCGCGTGGGACCTGCCCTATGTGGCGGCCTCGCTGGTGCTCGGCGTCGCCGGCGGCATGGCGGCGTTTGCCGCCCATCGCCGGCTGACCGGCTGGAAGGCCGCGGCCGCCGCGCCGGCGCTGCTGGTGCTGGGCATCGTCAGCCTGCATTTCACGGCCATGACGGCGGTGATCCTCAGGCCCGACCCGACCGTGGTCGTCGCCGGCGAAGCCATCGGTCGCGGCGTGCTGGCCGCGGCCACCATCGGCCTGGCGAGCCTGATCCTGGCGGCCGCCGTGAGCCTGATCTGGATGGAGCGGCTGGGGCGACGCTCGACCTTCAGCAACCTGCGCGGCGCGCTGGACGTGGTCCCGGCAGGCCTCGCCTTCTACGATTCAAGCAGCCGGCTGATCGCCTGGAACGAAGCCTTCGCGGTCCTGATGGCCGGTTGCGGCGTCACCGTCGCGGCGGGACTGGATCGCCGGACCTTCATCCTCGCCGCGCATCGCGCCGGCTGGTTCGATAGCGACCCGGAAGGTCGCGATCGCCGAATGGAGGAGATCGAGGCGCGCCGCTCCGGCTCCTCGGAGATGCAGCTTCCCGACGGGCGCTGGCTGCGCCACGAGTCGTTCCAGACCGCCGATGGCGGCGGCGTCACCGTCTTCAACGATGTGACGGAGCAAAGGGAAACCGCCTGGAGGTTGGCCGCCGCGCGCGACAGCGCCGAGGCCGCCAACCGCGCCAAGAGCGAATTCCTCGCCAATATGAGCCACGAGATCCGCACCCCGCTGAACGGCGTGCTGGGCGTGGCCGACCTGCTCGACCACACGCGCCTGTCGCGCCGCCAGCGCGAGCTGGTGGGCGTCATCCGCCAGTCGGGCAGCTTGCTGAACGCGCTGCTCGCCGACCTGCTCGACCTGGCCCGCGTGGAAGCCGGCGTCGCCGAGTTCCGGCCCGAGCGGACCGATATCGGCGCCCTGGCGGCCTCGGTGCGCGACCTGTTCGCCGGTTCCGCCGAAGCCAAGGGCCTGACGCTGACCGCGCACATCGCGCCGGGCGCCGAGGCCGACGCGATCTGCGACCCCGTCCGGCTGCGCCAGGTGCTCGGCAACCTGCTGAGCAACGCCATCAAGTTCACCGAGGCCGGGGAGGTGGTGCTCTCGGTGACCCGCGACGGCCCGGCCCTGGGCTTCGAGGTCCGCGACACCGGCCCCGGGTTCGACGCGGGCCTGAAGGCCACCTTGTTCCAGCGCTTCCGGCAGGGCGACGCCACCTCGACCCGCAAGCACGGCGGCGCCGGCCTGGGGCTGGCCATCTGCGACGAATATGTCCGCCTGATGGGCGCGGAGCTGAGCTGCGTCAGCGCGCCCGGCGCGGGCGCGGCCTTCAGCTTCATCCTGCAGGCGCCCGCCCTGGCCTCGAAGCCGCAAGCGCCGGCCGCGGCGCCCGGCCCGTTCCCGCATGCCGAGGGCTACCGGGTGCTGGTGGTCGACGACAATGCGGTCAACCGCCAGGTGCTGCAGCTGGTGCTGGAAAGCGCCGAGATCGAGCACGCCTCCGCCGAGGACGGCGCCCAGGCGGTGGAGGCCATGATGAGCGGCGACTTCGACGCCGTGCTGATGGACATCCAGATGCCGGTGATGGACGGCCTGGAGGCCACCCGCCGCATCCGCGCCTGGGAGCGCAAAGCCGCCCGGCCCCGCGCGCCGATCTACATCGTCTCGGCCAACTGCCTGAAGGAACATGTGGACGCCGGCCGCGCCGCCGGCGCCGACGGCCATCTCAACAAGCCGATCTCGGTGGTCGAGCTGCTGGGGGCGCTGCAGCCGCATGTGGCGGCGGGCCGGCTCGCCGCCTAGCGATCCGCTCGGCCCGCTTAATCTCTCGTTGACCATGTCCATCAACGGGGCCTTCACCATAAGTAGCGAAGGATTCAATCTCTTGGCTTCAAGGGGTTCGAGTATGGGCGTGGTCGCCGACACCATCATCCAGGGCGAGTGCCTGGCGGAGCTGAAGAAGCTGCCGGACGGCTGCGTCGACCTGGTGTTCGCCGATCCGCCCTACAACCTGCAGCTTGGCGGCGACCTGCTGCGGCCCGACAACTCCAAGGTCGACGCGGGCGACGACGACTGGGACCGGTTCGAGAGCTTCGAGACCTTTGACGCCTTCACCAAGGACTGGGTGTTCCTGTGCCGCCGGGTGCTGAAGGACGATGGCG
>JAQGIX010000016.1 GCA_028290925.1 Phenylobacterium sp.
CGCTCCGTTCACCAGCAGGTTCGGGATGCGCGCCGGCAGCACCACCGGCTCCTGCTCGGTGCCGTCGTAGTTGTCCTTGAAGTCGACCGTATCCTTGTCGAGGTCCGCCAGGATCGACATGGCCGCCGGCGTCAGCCGGCACTCGGTGTAGCGCATGGCCGCCGGCGGGTCGTTGTCCACCGAGCCGAAGTTGCCCTGCCCGTCGATCAGCAGCAGGCCCATGGAGAAGGGCTGCGCCAGCCGGACCAGGGTGTCGTAGATGGCCAGGTCGCCGTGCGGGTGGTACTTGCCCATGACGTCGCCGACCACCCGGGCCGACTTCACGTAGCTGCGGTCGGGCGTGTGTCCCTGCTCGCTCATCGAGAACAGGATCCGCCGGTGCACCGGCTTCAGGCCATCGCGCACGTCGGGCAGCGCACGGCTGACGATCACGCTCATGGCGTAGTCGAGATACGAGCGCTTCAGCTCGGCCTCGATGGCGATAGGGGCGACGCCTCCGCGCCGGTCGTCCGGGGGGGTAGTGTTATCGTCGGTCAAGGGAGGGGGTTCGCCGTTCGAATCGGGAGGCTTATGTAGGAGTTGCTCTTAGCATTCTGAAGGGGGGAACGCCATCGCTGCGCGCGCGTGCATATACGCGTACGCGCGAGGCTCTGCTGAGCCCGTGACCCGCCGCGCAGGGCGTCCTACAAACGGCCGGCAAGGAGGCCCGATGCCGCTCAGTCCCGGCGAGCCGGCGCCCTGGTTCAAGGCGCCGACACCGTCCAACCCCGAATACCACTTCGACACGGTGGGCGGCCGCTATGTGCTGCTGGCCTTCCTGCCGCGCGAGGCCGGGCCGCGCGGGGCGGCGCTGAAGGCGCTGGCCGCACATCAGGCGCTGTTCGACGACGTCAACGCCTCGGCCTTCGTGGTGGTGCGCGATGCGCAGACCGCGGCCGGCGCCCGCGACATCCGCGGTCTGCGCTGGTTCCTGGACGCGGGCGGCGCGGTCAGCCGCCTGTTCGGCGCGCTCTCGGAGGACGGGGCCGAGCAGTTCTTCTGGCTGGTGCTGGACCCTACCCTGCGGGTCCTGTCCTCGGCGCCGATCGAAGACGCCGAGGCGACCTTCCACTACCTCGCCCGCCTGCCGCCGCCGGCGGAGCATGCCGGGGCCGGCGTCGGCGCACCGGTGCTGGTCGCCCCGCGCATCTTCGAGCCCGAGCTCTGCCGCACCCTGATCGCGCTTCACGAGACCCAGGGCTCGCAGTTCACCGGCGTCATGCGCGACGAGGGCGAGGTCACCGTCGCGGTCATGGACGAGCTGAAGAAGCGCCGCGACGTGCTGGTGGAGGACCCCGACCTACAGGCCAAGATCCGCGAACGGCTGGAACGCCGCCTGTTCCCGCTCATCGCCCGGGCCTTCGCCTTCGAGACCACCCAGATCGAGCGCTACCTGGTCAGCTGCTACGACGCGGCCGACGGCGGGGTCTTCCACGCGCACCGCGACAACATCACCTTCCAGACGGCGCACCGGAAGTTCGCCTGCTCGATCAACCTGAACGCCGACTTCGAAGGCGGCGACCTGCGCTTCCCGGAGTTCGGTCCGCAGACCTATCGCCCGCCGGTCGGCGGGGCGGTGGTGTTCTCCTGCGCCCTGCTGCACGAGGCGATCCGGGTCGGCAAGGGCCGGCGCTACGCCTTCCTGCCGTTCTTCACCGACGAGGCGGGCGCCGCAGTGCGAGCCGCCTACGACGCCCGCGTGGCCGGGCTGGCCAGCCCATCGTGAGCCCGCGGCCGGCGGCCTAGCCGGCCGCCTGGCGGCTGACGTTGTGGGCCAACGCCCGCCGTTTCCAGGGTCGCCAGCTGTCCGTCGGGCTCCAGGGGTCGCCGAGATGGTAATCGGCGACGAACTCGGCGAGCGGGTTCAGCGGTGGCAGTCCGATGGGCCGAAGTCGCGCGTAGCCTGCGTTGCGCAGCGCCTCCAGGCCCTTGCCGACGCCCCCGGCCTTGGCGATGGCCCCGTCCACGCGGGCGTCGTCGCATCCCAGCCAGTGGGCCAGCAGCCGGGTGCGCAGGCGCTGGATTTCTCGTCGGTTGCCCGTCCCTGCCCGGCCGGACGCCTCGAAGCTCATGTCGCACTCGGTGTCGAAGCCCATGGAGCGGTTGTTGAGGTTCGCCGAGCCGATCCGCAGCAGCCGGTCGTCGATGATCGTCAGCTTGGCGTGGACGATGATGATCCGGCCGAGCGTGGTCACCGGGCTGTAGGCCTGGAAGCGGCCGTGCTTGTCGGCGCGCTTCAGCCGCTGGATGAACTTCACCCGCGTGGCGTCCATGGTCATCTGGTCGAAGTAGCTGGGCGAGCGCTCGGCGCCGATCAGCACCACCTCGGGCCCGTCGGGCTCGGCCAGCCGCCGGGCCAGCGCCGAGGCGATCAGCGGCGAGGTGAAGTACTGGTTCTCCATGTAGATGCAGCGCTTGGCTGCGCGGATGGACTCCAGGTGCAGGGCCTCCACCTCGCGCACCTCGGCGTAGTCGCGCCACGCGCCCACCGTGCGGGAGAGCCCGACCTCGACGCCCTCGAACTGGGCGACCACGCAGGCAGGCCAGACCGGCTTGGCGGATCGAGGCTCGGGCAGGACCTCTCCCGTCGCCCGCGTCCAGCGGTCCCGGAACAGCGCGCCCAGCGCCCGGGCCGGGGCGCCTTCGACCACGCCCATCACCTCGTGGCGGGAGTCGTAGTCCTTCGTGTCGCTCTTGCGCTGGCTGCGCTGGCGTCTCGGGTCGTCGTCCAGGTGAAGCGCGGTATCCCAACGGTCGGGGCCGATGTCGCCGCCGCCGCAGAAGCCGATGGCGTCGTCGACGATGATCATCTTCTGATGATGGCTGGCGCCCATCGGCAGCCTGCCGTCGAGCACGAACTTCACCTCGCTGCCGGCGAACACCTTGCGGTCGGCGAGGGTGAACCAATGCTGGGTTGCGGCGACCGGCAGAGCCGAGTTCCAGCACAGGATGCGGACATCGAGCTTCGGCTTGTCCTTGGCCAGGCACTTGAGGAAATTGGCGATGCGGTCCCCGTCCGGGCCCGTGCAGCCGTCCTTCGGATGGAACAGGGTTTCCGGTTCGAAGGCCCAGTTCAGCAGGTGGATGGTGCGCTTGGCGCGGCTCATGGCGGTCATGGCCGCGTCGAAATAGTCGGCCATGTCGATCAGCAGCGCGGCGCGGCCGGAGGGGTCGCGGCGCCAACAGGTGGTTCCGGGTTCGAGCAGCACGCCGTGCGGTCTCCAGCCAAGCTTGCGTAAGGTCTCGCGGCGGGCGTGGTTCCTCGGAACGGCGAGCCCAGGGTCATTCGGTAATGTGCGGTTCAGACAAGCTGCGTCATGGTGACCGCCGAACAAAGCCCTATATGCCGCCCATGAAACCGCTCTTCGCCGCCTTCCTCGCCGCCACGGCCCTCAGCTCCGCCGCGGCCGCCGCCGAATCGCCGATCCAGCCCGGGTGCTGGCAGTCCACCAACGAGGTGGTCTCGCCCGTCCACTCCAGCTCGACGAGCCAGCGCATCATCTCGGCCGCCGACGTCGACCACTTCCTCGCCGGCCCGATCAACCACCACTACACCTGCGTCTATCCGACCGAGCATGTGGCTGGCGGCACGATCGCCATGAAGGGCGTCTGCACCGACGACAAGGGCCGCAAGGTCAATGTGGCGGGCCAGGGGACCTACACGCCCACCAGCTTCCACCTGGACGCCACCATCGCCGCCACCTTCTTCGGCATTCCGCTGACCGGCCGCGCCTCCACCGACGCGCACCGCCTGGGCGACAGCTGCCCGGCGCCGAGCGACCCTCCGTCGAAGTAACCAGGGGATTTCTGACGCGCAGCGGGACGCGGAAGCGCTTCCCGCTTTTGCCGGCTGTCGCTTGAAACGACGAAGCCCCGCCTCCGGCGAGGGAGGCGGGGCTCTGCTGCGGCTCTATCCCTCGCGGGAAACCGCCGCTGCCTCGTGACAACGCGGGCGGCCAGACGCCGTTCCGACGCTTAAGCCTAGAACGGGATTTCGTCGTCGAGATCGGCGGAGAACTCCTCGCGCGGCCCTGAGCTCGCCGCCCGCGGGCCGGACGAGAAGTTGCCGGCGCCGGCGTAACCGCCGCCCTCGCCCTGCTCGGCGTCGCCGCTGCGCCCGTCCAGCATGGTCAGTTCACCGCGGAACTTCTGCAGCACCACCTCGGTGGAGAACTTCTCCGCCCCCGACTGGTCCTGCCACTTGCGGGTCTGCAGGCTGCCCTCGATGTAGATCTTCGATCCCTTGCGCAGGTAGCTCTCGGCGACCTTCACCAGGTTGTCGTTGAAGATCACCACCCGGTGCCACTCGGTCTTTTCCTTGCGCTCGCCCGACGACTTGTCGCGCCAGCTCTCGGAGGTGGCCACGCGGAGGTTGGCGACCCGGTCGCCGGAAGTGAGGGTGCGGATCTCGGGATCGGCCCCGAGATTCCCCACCAGGATGACCTTGTTGACGCTGCCCGCCATGTCGATGTCCTAAGCTTTCCGTGGATGCGGGCTCTCGCCCTAGCGCCCTCACGCTAGCGTGCCGTTAAGATCTCGGCAAGCATTTGTTCTGGTTACGTTCCGAACCAATGTCCGGTTTTCCACAGCCTATTGCTGCGGCATGGCACCGGGGATCGCAAGGCGGCCGTCGCCGGTGCGCACCAGGGCGAGATATCTCGGGCCTTCCAGGGTGGTTGAGGTGAAAACGCCTTGGCTTTGAATGAAAATGAAATTCGCCTGGTAGGCGCCGAGCAGCTCCTGGGTCGTGCCGCCCATCCGCAGGAACTTCACCCGCATGGCCTCGAGGTTGGCGGCGCAGGTCTCGAGGTTCGGGGCCTGGACGAGCTTGTTGTACTTCAGCGCCCCGGCCTTGCCGGCCCCCACGTGGTAGCAGACGCCCACGGTTCCCGGCGGCTCGGTCCGCTTGGCGCAGGCGCTCAAGGTGGCGGCCACCAGGGTTGCGGCGGTCAGGGCGAGGGTCAGGGCCGTACGGGTCATGGTTCGGAACCTACACAAGCGCGCGGACGAGCGCGAGGGCGTCAGCCGGCGCCGGGCACGCTGCAGCCCGGCCCCTGCTCGGCCAGGGTGCGGAAGCTGTGGTTGTCCGAGGAGATCTCGACCCGTCCGGGCACCAGCCGCACCGTCTGCTGCGCCCAGCGGCCGTAGAGCGCGCCGCCCGGCTTCTCGCAGCGGCCGGCGAACAGCGCCTGGGTGCAGGCCCCGAGCGTCACGTCGCCCGGCAGCTTCCGCCAGCCGGTCTCGTAGCGCCAGCAGGTCCCCAGCGGCCCGGCCCCGGCCACCTCCACTCTCGGCGGCGGCGTCGCCGCGGCGGGCGGCGGCAACGGGGTCAGCACGGTGCCCGCCTGCTGGGCGGCGGCCAGGGCGCCGGTCTGGTCGACGCCCACATCCAGGGCGTCGGTGGCCACCCCGTTGCGCTTGGCGCAGTCGGCCAGGGTGAACTCGCCCACGAACTGGCCGGCCACGAAGCAGCGCAGCGGCTTGGTCGCGGCC
>JAQGIX010000023.1 GCA_028290925.1 Phenylobacterium sp.
CGTGGTCGTCGATCTTCCAGTCCTTGCAGAGGTCCCAGGCGGCGGCCAGCGCGGCGCTGTCGTAGAGCACGCCGGTCCACAGCGCCGGCAGGGCGCAAAGGCGGCTCCACGGCCCGGAGTCGGCGCCGCGCATCTCCAGGTACTGCTTGAGCCGCACTTCCGGGAACAGGGTGGTGGTGTGGTCGGCCAAGTCCTTCAGCGAGGGCTTCTCGCAGGGCAACTAGGGGAGCTTGCCTTCCATGAAGTCTCGGAACGAGCGGCCGGCCACGTCGATGTAGCGGCCCTCGCGCTTGACGAAATACATCGGCACGTCGAGTGCGTAGCGGGCGTAGGTCTCGAAGCCGAATCCGTCGGCGAAGACGAAATCCAGCATGCCCGTGCGGTCGTTGTCGGTGTCGGTCCAGACGTTGGCGCGGGCCGAGACGAAGCCGGTGGGCTTGCCTTCCTTGAACGGCGAATTGGCGAACAGGGCGGTGGCGATCGGCTGCAGCGCGAGGCTGGTGCGGAACTTCGCCACCATGTCGGCCTCGGAGCCGAAGTCGAGGTTGGCCTGCACCGTGCAGGTGCGGAACATCATGTCGAGGCCCATGGAGCCGACCTTCGGCATGTAGTTCCGCATGATCTGGTAGCGGCCCTTGGGCATCATCGGGACCTGCTCGCGGGTCCAGATCGGCGTGTAGCCCAGGCCCAGGAAGCCCAGGCCCAGCTCGTCGGCCACGACCTTGACCTCCTGCAGGTGGCCGCCGGTCTCCTCGCAAATGTCGTGGATGGTCTCCAGCGGCGCGCCGGACAGCTCGAACTGGCCGCCGGGCTCCAGGCTGACGCTGGCCTTGCCGCGCTCCAGGGCGATGACGTTCTCGCCCTCCAGGACCGGCGCCCAGCCGTAGCGGGTCAGGCCCTCCAGCAGCGCCTTGATGCCCTGCGGCTCGTAGGGGACGGGCTCATGGGTCCCCAGGCGGAAGACGAACTTCTCGTGCTCGGCGCCCACGCGCCAGTCGGCCTTCGGCTTGGCCCCGACCTCGATCCAGCGGACCAAGTCGTCGAACACCAACGTGCGATCGTCGCAGGCGACCTCGGCCATCCATCACCTCCCCAGCCCAACCCGGTCCGCTCCAGAACCCTTGAATACCCGGGCGAGGTCCAGCGGCCGAAATCCCTTACGTCGTTAGACTAGGTGGGCGCAAATCGGCGAAGCTCAAGGGGCCGGCGTCATGAACGCCAGTCGCCGAGCGCCGCCTGCCACAAGGTGAGCGCGCTGATCGCGGCGGTGTCGGCCCGCAGGATCCGCGGGCCCAGGGTGGCCGCAACCGCATAGGGCAGCGCCCGAAGACGCGCTCGTTCCGCCGCGGAGAACCCGCCCTCCGGCCCGATCAACACGCCCCAGGGCCCGGCGGGCTGGCCTTGCAAGGCCTCCAGCGCCGGCTTGGCGTCGCCGGCCTCGTCGCAGAACAGCAGCCGTCGACCGGCCGGCCACTCGGCGATCAGCCGCTCCAGCTTCTGGGGCTCAAGGATCTGCGGCACATCGAGCCGTCCGGTCTGCTCGGCCGCCTCGGTGGCGATGGCTTGCAGCCGGTCGACCCGGGTGTGGTCGGCGTTGGTCCGCTCGGTGGCCACCAGGCGCAGCCGCGCGGCGCCCAGCTCCGCCGCCTTCTCCACGATGGTCTCCAGCCGCCCGCGCTTGACCAGCGCCACCACCAGATCGAGGTCCGGGCCGCGCGCCTGCGGTCGCGTCTGCGCCTGCGCCTGCAGCGTCACGGCGCGCTTGCCGAGCGAGGCCACGATCGCGCGCCACTCACCGTCGCGGCCATTGAACGCCAACAGCTCGTCGCCGACCGCCAGCCGCATCACCGCCGCCAGATAGCGGCTCTGGGCCTCGTCCAGCGCGACATCCGCGCCCGCCGCCAGGTCGTTTCGAATGAACAGCCGGATCATCCGCGCCGTTCTAGCCTCCGTCCCCGCACAAGGACTAGGGTCCGCGCATGAACGACGACCGCTACGAAGCCGAGCTCGAGAAGCGCCAGCTCGCCCTGGTCCACTGGCAGCAGCACGCCATGGCCAAGGGCGAGAAGGTGCTGATCATGTTGGAGGGCCGCGACGCGGCCGGCAAGGACGGCTCGGTCCGGGTCCTGACCGAACACCTCTCGGTGCGCGCCACCCGCGTCGTCGCCCTGCCCAAGCCCTCCGACCGCGACCGCAGCCAGTGGTACTTCCAGCGCTATGTGGCGCGCCTGCCGGCCGGCGGCGAGACGGTGATCTTCAACCGCTCCTGGTACAACCGCGCGGGCGTCGAGCGGGTGATGGGCTTCTGCACGCCGGAGGAGCACGAGCAGTTCCTACGCGAGGTCCCGGCCTTCGAGGCGATGCTGGTGGAAAGCGGCCTGAAGCTGATCAAGCTCTGGCTCGACGTCTCCAAGGCCGAGCAGGCCAAGCGCCTGGAGGATCGCCGGAGCAACCCGCTGAAGGTGCTCAAGGCCTCGCCGCTGGACGCCGAGGCTCAGAAGCGGTGGGCCGACTACACCGCCGCCCGCGACGAGATGCTCCGCCGCAGCGACAACGCGGTCGCGCCCTGGACCATCGTCCGCTCGGATCACAAGAAGCAGGCGCACCTGGCGATCCTCAGCCACCTGGTCCGCACGCTGGCCCCCAAGGACATCCGCCGTGACGTGGACGCGCCGGACCTCGACGTGCTCTTTCCCTTCGAACTGGCCGCCATCGAGGACGGCCGGTTGGCCCGCTAGGAGGATTCCATGGAACAGGTTCGTCTCGGATCGACCGGCCTGAAGGTCTCGCGCCTGTGCCTCGGCTGCATGACCTACGGCTCAAAGGCCTGGCGCTCCTGGGTCCTCGACATGGAGGAGGCCAAACCGTTCTTCCAGACCGCCGTCGAGAAGGGCATCACCTTCTTCGACACCGCCAACGTCTATTCGATCGGAGCCAGCGAGGAAGTCACCGGCCGTTGGCTGCGGGAATTCGCGCGGCGCGAGGAGATCGTGGTGGCCACCAAGGTCAATGGGCCCATGGGGCCGGGCCCCAACGAGAAGGGCCTGTCGCGCAAGTCGATCATGGCCCAGATCGACGCCAGCCTGAGCCGGCTGGGCATGGACTACGTGGACCTCTACCAGATCCACCGCTTCGACTACGAGACGCCCATCGAGGAGACGTTGGAGGCGCTGAACGACGTCGTGCGGGCCGGCAAGGCCCGCTATATCGGCGCCTCCTCCATGTACGCTTGGCAGTTCGCCCGGATGCTCGCCGTCTCGGACCAGCACGGCTGGAGTCGGTTCGTCTCCATGCAGCCGCAGTACAACCTGGTCTATCGGGAGGAGGAGCGGGAGATGCTGCCGCTCTGCCGCAATGAAGGCATCGGCGTGATCCCCTGGTCGCCGCTGGCCCGCGGCTTCCTGGCCGGCGGCCGTGGCGCGCCCAAGGAGGGCAACACCGAACGCGCCCGCACCGACGAGTTCAGCCCCCGCCTCTACTACCGCGACGCCGACTTCAAGGTGGTCGACACGGTCACCGAGATCGCCAAGGCGCGCGGCCTCTCCAACATGCAGGTGGCGCTGGCCTGGGTGCTCAAGAACCCCGCCATCACCGCGCCGATCATCGGCGCCTCCAAGCTCGGCCACCTGGAAGACGCGGTCTCGGCGCTAGACGTGAAACTGAGCGACGACGAGGTGAAGGCGTTGGAGGCCGAGTACCAGCCCAAGCCGGTGCTGGACCACGCCTGAATGCGGGAATGTTCCGCCGCGCAAGGCGGTGGGGCGGCGGGCGTTAACCATTCGTTAGCTGATGATGGTTCCCTTTTTGTTCTTGACCACGAAGCTAAGCTGAGCTATGATCTAGCTGTGTGGTGAGGGACGCTTGCGCTGGCTTGGCAGTCGGCGCGGCGTAGCCAGACGGCCGCACCTTAACAAGTGCAAGGAGTGCGGCTTGGCGGGATTTCAGCCGTCGCGACGGCCCGTCGGAATGTTCGACGACAGCGACGATATCGACGATTGGATGGCTCAGCGGAGCGCCGACGTCGCCGGGCGGCAGGACGCCGAGGCGGCTGGGCGTGAAGCTTGGGACCAAGCGACCCAAGCTGGCCAGGATCTGAGTGCGCCCCAGCCCGGCGATCTCGCCAGGCTGGGCGCTCAGGCGATGACCGGCAGGGCGACGGCTGATAGCGACGGGCTAAACCCCGACCCCAACGACTCGGCAAATGCGTCATCCGACGCCAACGCGCCGGTCGAACGCGATCAGCCCGTCAACCTCGACGGCCCGCTGCTCACGCCACCTCGCTTTGGCTTTTCGACCGCGAGACCCGGCGACAGCGTCTCGAAGCTGGTCGGAACGAGTGACCCGGCCGCGATAGGGCGCTTTCTCAGCCCGAACGGGCTGAGCGACCGCGGCTCCACGATCTACGGCGGCCAGAGGCAGCAACAGGACCACCGTGTCGCAGCATTGCGCGCCCAACCCACAACCAGTCAGTCAGCGTCCTCACCTTCTTCCAAACCTGTGCAAGCCGATTCCGAGGCGGCTCGGAACGACGCAAGATGGGAGGGCTACCGCGCCGGACTGCTTCCCGGCGTGTTGCGCGGCGGGATACACGCTATCCAAGGGGTCTCGGGCGCCCTGACCTTCGGCGAGCGCCTCGCGAATCCTTTGGCTGACAAGTTCCTGAGCCCACCAGGACACTCCGCGTCCGATCAGTTGGTTTCGGCAGGAGCACACCTGGGTCTTAACATTGTCGGAGCCGTCCTCGGTCCGAGCGGCGCTTGGCAAGGAGCGCTGGCGTTCGGCCGCAAGGTCAATGCGGAAGTGAATCCATGGGGGACCCCTTTGCCGCCCACGGCGGCAGAGGCGCGGCGCGCCGGAGAACACCTAGGCGAGAACCACGGTGAGATTCTGTTCAATCTCGCGTCAACGCCCGTCGGCGGCGAGGCAGGCGCGACGCTGGAAGGGTTGAGGTATGCATCGGAGGCGGGCGACGTGGCCAAGTACCTCCGCGCCGGACATGCTCCCGACGTGGCCACGCATCTTGCAAAGCCCTATGTCCAACCTGGCCACCACGCCTGGGCCAAGAGCCGAATGCTGGCGGACTTCTGGGGCGGCGGGCCTCTGCCCACGTGGTTGAGTGAAAGCCGCCTGAACCTGCTTCACCCGCGCGGCATCGATATCGGCCAATTCTACGATCTTCATGCGCGCGTCGACCCGAACTTCTACGGCGCCAAGCTTCCGGGGCGCGGCCGGGGTCAAGGCTGGAGCGCAAAACGACTTGGAATTGAAAAATACGATCAACTTGGCCAGATTTGGCACGGTATCCCAGGCTACACTAAAGGCCTCGCGTCCGGCGCTATTCTAGACCTAGGAGACGATCTTCATTCACTGTTCGGTGGGAGCCAATCGCAATGAAGCCGAAGAAATGGGCCGTATTCCGGGCGGACTTGTTTCCGGACGACACCGAGGAGACAGACACGGAAATCATTCGATTTCCGGGAGAGAACATCGCCGAAGCCCTACGCGAGATTCTCGCAGGCGTGGGATGTGAAAGGATCGGCGAGCCCTCCGAGGAGGCGGAGCACGGCTGGCATGTGCATTTCCGAAGCAACAGCAAACCGTTCTGGCTCCAGGTCTCCCGCATCGAACCTGAAACCCTGCTCCTCTTCGACAAGAGCTATGGGTCCGACGGGCTGTTCTACAAGGGGCCTTCGCGGCACGAGCAACTGCTTGAGAAGATAAGAGCCGCGCTCGCTACGGACGGCCGGTTCGGTGAACTGCGGTGGTACACGCAAGAGGAAATGGACACCGTGGACTGGAATCTGCCGCTTGAGCCGGCGGCTGCTACGGGGCCTGAGGCTGACGCTTGAACGACAAGCTCACGGCCGGCGAGGCCCGCCGCATTGCGCTGGCGGCGCAAGGGTTCGGCCAGGCGCGGCCTGAGGGCGCGGTCGGCAGGCGGCAGCTCGTCAAGCTGATCGAGCGGCTGGGCGTGATCCAGATCGACAGCGTCAATGTGGTCTCGCGCACCCACTATCTGCCGGCCTTCGCGCGGCTGGGCGCCTATCCGCGGGCGCTGCTGGAAGAGGTCGCCTGGAGCAAGACGCGACCGCTGTTCGAGTATTGGGCGCACGAGGCCTCGCTGCTGCCGCTCGCGACCCAGCCGCTCATCCGCTGGCGGATGGCCGACGCCCACGACGGGGTCGGGACCTGGAAGGGCGTCGCCCGCTTCCTGCGCGAGCGGCGCGAGTTCGTCGACCGGGTGCTGGCCGAGATCGCCGCGCGCGGCCCGCTCTCGGCCTCGGAGCTGGAGATGGGCCACAAGGGCGAGGGCGGCTGGTGGGGCTGGAGCGAGGCCAAGCGGGCGCTGGAGTGCCTGTTCTGGACGGGGGAGCTGACCACCGCCACGCGGCGCGGGACCTTCGAGCGGGTCTATGGCCTGCCGGAGAAAGTGCTGCCGCGCGCGGTCCTGGCGACGCCGACGCCCGACCGCGACGACGCCCAGCGCCAGCTGCTGATGATCGCCGCCCGCGCCCTGGGCGTCGGCGCCGAGCGCGACCTGCGCGACTACTTCCGCATGGGCGTCGCCGAGACCAAGGCGCGCCTCGCCGAGCTGGTGGAGGCCGGCGAACTGACCCCCGTCGTCGTGAAGGGCTGGCGCGAGCCCGCCTACCTCGATCCTGCCGCGCGGCGGCCACGCCGCGTGGAGGCGCACGCCCTGCTCTCGCCCTTCGACAACCTGATCTGGTTCCGCGAGCGCACCGAGCGGATGTTCGGCGTGCGCGTGCGGCTGGAGATCTACACCCCGGCCGCGAAGCGCACCCACGGCTACTACGTGTTGCCATTCCTGGAGGGGGACGCGCTCACCGCCCGGGTGGACCTGAAGGCCGAGCGCAAGGCCGGCGTGCTGATCGTCCAGGCCAGCCACGCCGAGCCCTGGGCCAGCGACGCCACGCCCGTGCGCCTGGCGCAGGAGCTGAAGCTGATGGCCGGCTGGCTGGGGCTCGACAGCGTGCGGGTGGAGCGCCGCGGGGATCTGGCTGGCGGGCTGGAAGACGCCGTGGCCCACACCTTCTCCGCGTAGCGGCGGGAGAGGTTAGAGCAACGTCCAGACCGCCGTCCTCTTGACCTCGATATCCTCCAGCTCGCGCGTCGTCTGCACCTGGTATTCGGCGAGCTTGGTCAGGCCGTGGCGGGGGAAGTAGCTGCGCCCCGGATCGCCGATCAGCACGGTGGCGCCGGCGGCCTTGGCCGCGGCCAGCCAAGCCATCACCCGCGCGGCCAGCGGCTTCTCGTAGCAGATGTCGCCGGCCAGGATGACCTCGGCCCAGGCGGGCGCCGGCGCATCCAGCAGGTCGCTATCGGTGAACTCCAGCACCGCGCCATTGGCCTCGGCGTTCAGCCCCACGGCCGCCGCGCAGAACGGATCGATGTCGGCCGCCATCACGCGGGCGGCCCCGGCCTGGGCCGCCGCCACGGCCACGATCCCCGAGCCCGCCGCGAAGTCGATGACGCCGCGTCCCGCCACCGTCTCCGGGTGATCCAACACATAGCGCGCCAGCGCCTGGCCGCCGGCCCAGGCGAAGGCCCAGAACGGGGGCGGCAGGCCGATCTCCACCAGGGCCTCCTCGGTCAGCTTCCAGATCGGGGTGACCTCGCTGGCCAGGTGCAGCCGCAGTTCCGGCGTGTGCGGCGGCCGCTCCAGCGTGGTGTTCGCCAGGATGAAGGCGCGGCGATCCTCGGGGCCAATCATGCCGGCGGGTCTAGCGGCTTCCCCTGCCGGCGGAAAGCTGTATCTTAGCACTGTTAAAATTCGAGGGACGAAGATGGACGGCAAGGGTGTGGTGCTGGTGACCGGCGGGTCCGGCTATATCGGCGGATGGTGCGCGATCGCGCTCCTCAAGCAGGGCTATGTGGTGCGGACCACGGTGCGTAACCTCAGCCGCGAGGCAGAAGTGCGCGCCCGGTTCGCCAAGCAGACCGACCCCGGCAACCGCCTGAGCTTCCACGCCGCCGACCTGATGGCCGACGCCGGCTGGGACGCGGCGGCCGAGGGCTGCGACTACGTCCTGCACGTGGCCTCGCCGCTGGGCGTCGCCGAGCCGAAGGATCCCGACGAGCTGATCGTGCCGGCCCGGGAAGGCGCCAAGCGGGCGGTGCGGGCGGCGATCAAGGCCGGGGCGAAGCGCGTGGTGCTGACCTCCTCCGTCGCCGCCTCCAGCAAGGACGAGGGCCCCGGCGACTGGCTGGCCGACGAGAGCTGTTGGACCGACCCCACCGACCGCCGGGTCAGCGCCTACGCCAAGTCCAAGACCATCGCCGAACGCGCCGCCTGGGAGCTGATCGCGGCCGAGGGCGGCAAGACCACCCTGGCCACCGTCAACCCGGCCCTGGTGCTGGGCCCGGTGCTCGGCGCCGACTATTCGGAGAGCGTGCAGGTGGTGGAGCGGCTGCTCTCCGGCCGGGTGCCGGGCGTGCCCAGGCTCGGCTTCAACATCGTCGACGTGCGCGACGTCGCCGACCTGCACATCCGCGCCATGACCGCGCCCGAGGCCGCCGGCCAGCGGTTCATCGCGGCCGGCGCCTACGCCTGGATGGGCGACCTGGCCGCCCTGTTGCGCGCCAGGCTCGACCCGGCCGCGGCGGCCAAGGTCCCGACCCGCAAGGTGCCCGACCTGGTGGTCCGGCTGGTTGGCCTGTTCGACACGGACCTGGGCTCGGTGGCGCCCGGGCTCGGCCGCACGCACGACTTCACCTCCGCCAAGGCGCAGAACCTGCTCGGCTGGCGCCCGCGGCCGACCGAGGAGACGGTGATCGATTGCGCGAAGAGCCTGATCGCGGAAGGCCTGGTCTAAGATATCTCCGCTCATCGCCGCGCCGGCGGGGACGAGCGGTTTCGGGACCCTAGGCCGCGACGGCCACTTTCTCAGGCCTGGACGACGCCAGCCGCAGCACCTCGAGGTAGCTCGGCGCGCTCAGCATCTGCGGGAACACGCCCTTGGCCTTCAGCAGCCGTTGGGTCCTCGGCAGGTGGTAGCAGGGCACATGCATGAACATGTGGTGCTCACAGTGGTAGTTCACGAAGTAGGGCGCGAGGAACGCCCGCTCCAGGACGCTGGCGTGGGTCGAGCGGGCGTGGCGCAGCGGATCGGCTTCACCCTGGGCGACGCAGGCGTGCTCGGCGATGTTGCGCAAGCGGGTGATCATCGGCAGCCAGGTGGCCTGGGGCGCGAGCCACAGCACCGGCCACACCCACCACAAGCCGAAGGGCGCTGTCACGGCGATGGTCACCAGCATGCCGGCGAAGAACCGCTTCCGGCGGACCACCGCGTCCTTGAGGATCGGCCACAGCGGCTCGCCCGGCTTGCGCTCGCGCAGGCGCTGCACCAGCCCTGACCACTTGAGCTTGTAGTAGGTGCGGCCGGTCAGATCGCGCAGGATCTTGCGGCGCAGCGAGGTGCGGGTGATCGGGAACGGGGCGGAGAGGCCGAGGTCCGGATCCTCCGCCTGCTGGGCGTATTTGTGGTGGCCGAGGTGGTAGGGCCGGTAGGCCATCAGGTCGCCGGTGGTCAGGTGGTTGCCCACCCAGTCGTTGACCTTCAGGTTCGGATGCAGCGCCCCGTGGGCGGCGTCGTGCATCAGGATGGCGAGGCCGAGCTGGCGGGCCCCGATGATGGCGATGGCCAGCGGGATGGTGATCGGCCAGACCACCGCCATGGCGCCGGCCGCCAGGATCACCGCCCAGGCGTGCGCCACCATGGCCGGGCCCTTCCAGGCCGAGCGGCGGGCGAGCGGCGCCCACTCCTCGGGCGAGAAGAACTGCTTCGGATCGACGCGTGCGGCGGCGGCCATGGAAGCCATTCTAACCGATCCGCTCCATCAGGGGGAGCATCTCCGCCTCAAAGGCGCAGCGATCCGGCGGCCAGGCCCGCGAAGAGGATCAGCCCCGCCCAGCTGTTGGCCTTGAAGAGGGCGAGCGCCAGCCGCGGCTGGTCGATCTTCACACGGCGGGCCTGCAGCCACAGGTGCGTGGCGTAGAGCGCCAGGAACGGCGTGAAGAGCAGCCCCAGGCCACCGGTCCAGGCGGCCGCCAGGGCCAGCGCCACGCAACCGGCGTAGAAGATGGCGACGGCGCGCGGCGCCTTCTTCCCCAGCCGGCGCGCCGAGGATTTCACGCCGGCCAGGGCGTCGTCCTCCAGGTCCTGGATCGCGTAGATGGTGTCGTAGCCGAGCGTCCAGAAGACGCCCGAGGCGTAGAGCAGGAAGGCCGGCGCCTCGAGGGTCCCGGTCGCCGCGGCGAAGCCCAGCAGGGCGCCCCAGTTGAAGGTCAGGCCCAGCCAGGCCTGCGGCCACCAGGTGATCCGCTTCATGAACGGATAGGCGGCGACCAGCAGCAGCGAGCCTACGCCCAGGCCGATGGCTAGCGGGCCCATGGTCAGGAGGATGGCGAGGGAGACCAGCGCGCAGACGACCACGAAGGCCCAGGCCTGGGGGACGCTGATCTGCCCCGCCGGGATCGGGCGGCTGGCGGTGCGGGCGACCTTGGCGTCGAAGTCCCGGTCGACGATGTCGTTGTAGGCGCAGCCCGCCGCCCGCATCAGCGCCGCGCCGACCAACACCTCAGCGAGCAGCCGCGGTTCCGGCCAGCGGCCGACCACGGCGCCTGCCAGGGCGATCCCCTGCCAGCCGGGCAGCATCAGCAGCCAGATGCCGGTCGGCCGGTCGAACCGCCCCAGCTTCAGCCACGGCCGCGTCCAGGCCGGCGCATGCCGGTCCACCCAGTTGGCCGGCGCGGCGTCGGGCAGGGGCGCGGTGGAGCTCATATTCCCCTTTATGAGGCGCCCGGCGTGAGGGCGAGCGCCTTCAGCGCGTCGTCGATGGGGATGAAGAAGTTCAGGCCCAGCTGCATGCTGGCGGGCAGGATGCCGGAGACGGTGATCGCGATCACCGAGCCCTTCTCGTCGAGCAGCGGACCGCCGGAGTTGCCGTGGTTGACGCCTGCGTCGCTCTGGATCAGGCGCAGGCCGCTCTCCACGCGCTCGGCCGAGACGATGCCCTTGGTCATGGTGTTCTGCAGGCTGTCATCGAGCGGCGTGCCGATGGCGAACACCGTCTCGCCCTGCTGGACCGGCCCAAGCCGCAAGGCGAGCGGCGCACGGCCCTGGGCGTCGGTCTTGATCAAGGCGACGTCGCGCCGGCCGTCGGAGCGCAGCACCTCGCCCACCGTCTCCGCCCCGTTCGACCATTTCAGCTTCACGTACTTGGACCCGCCGACCACGTGGCGGTTGGTGAGCACATAGCCCTCGCTCGACACCAGGAAGCCGCTGCCTTGCCCGTCGGCGGCATAGATCACCGCCACGGATTTAGTAGCCTGGGCCACTGGCACGCGGGTCTTCGGTCCCACGAGCGGGATCGAGCCAGGGACGGGGCCCGCGACGAGGGGGGCGCCGATTTGTCCGTCCGCCCGGCTCGCGACGACGCGGCGGAATTGTTCGGAGGCCAGGAGCTGTCGCACGTTCTCGCGGAAGGCGTCGAAGACCGCAGGGAGGAAATTGCCTTGCAGCCTCGTCTTGTAGTCGGCGCCTCCGGAGGTGGTGACCCTCGCAATCACCTTCCGCTCCAATGTCGAATAGATTTCCCAATGCGCCGTCATTACGACGGTAGCGGGAATCCCCTTGGGGTTGAACGGATTCGGGCAGTCGAGGCAGAAGCGGCCCTTCATGTCGTCAACGAGGACGCCGACTTTGAGGTCGGCTGAGCCGTTATTCTCCTCGAACAGAGCTTCGCCGCTCTCAGCTCGAAAGCTGGTCCTCCGTAGTTCTTCGTCGAACACGCGGGCGAAAGATGCCGTGCCCCCGTCGGATGCACCGCCTTGCCAAATCATGAACTTGTAGGTCGCGGAGCCCTCGTCCTCGTTCGCGATCACGGATGAAAAATAGGTCATGCCCCAAGGCTCGCCGTCCGCCGGATGCACAACAATGCGCGCGAACTGCACCGGCCGTGCGTTGGCGTCGGCCGGCAGGGCCGTGACCGGGGTGGGCGGGCCCGCGCTGAGGTGGCGCAGCGTCTTATAATCCGCCGCCGACGCCGTGGCGCCAAACCCGATGGCCGCCATCGCCGCCAAGACCACCAGCCAAATCCGCATCCTCGCCCCCCAATCAGCCCTTCGCCTGATCCCTAACGCCGCAACCTTAAAGGGAATATTGCCGGCCGCTAGCCCTCGCTCCACACCGCCAGCTCATTGCCGCCGGGGTCGCGGAAGTGGAACCGCCGTCCGCCGGGGAAGGCGTAGATCGGGTGCACGATGGCGCCGCCCGCGGCGCGGACCTTGGCCTCCATGGCCTCCAGGTCGTGGGCGTAGAGGATGACCAGCGGGAGCGCCGGTTGCTCGGCGGCGTCGCCGTTGAAGCCGCCGTCGAGGCCCTCGCTGATCGCCGCATAGCTCGGCCCGTAGTCGGTGAAGGTCCAGCCGAACGCCTGGCTGTAGAACCGCTTCAGGGGGATCAGGTCGCCGCCCGGCAGCTCCACATAGTCGATCTTTCCGTCCTCGCGCATGGCGTCCTCCGTCGTTCTTTGTTTGTTCTATAACAGCGTTGCGCCAGAGTCGAGAGGCCCGCCGCGGCCGGCGCCCCTCCCCACTCGGTCTACGCCCAGCCCTCCGTCACCGCGTGCAGGCGGGCGTAGGCGCCGCCGTGCTCCACGAGGTCGGCGTGGGTCCCCTCCTCCACCACCCGGCCATTCTCGAAGACCAGGATGCGGTCGGCGCCGCGGATGGTCGAGAGCCGGTGGGCGATGACGATGGTGGTGCGGCCGACCATCAGCTCCTCCATGGCCGCCTGCACCTGGCGCTCGGTCTCCACGTCCAGCGAGGAGGTGGCCTCGTCCAGCACCAGGATCTGGGCGTCGGCCAGGAACGCCCGGGCGATGGCCACCCGCTGCCGCTCGCCGCCGGAGAGCTTCACGCCCCGCTCGCCGACCAGGGTGCCGTAGCCCATGGGCAGCTTGACGATGAAGTCGTGGGCCCGCGCGCGCTTGGCGGCCAGGATGATCTCGGCCTCCGTGGCGCCGGGCCGGGCGTAGGCGATGTTCTCCGACAGGCTGCGGTGGAACAGGGCCGGGTCCTGTGGCACCACGGCGATGGCGCGGCGCAGGCTGCCCTGCGTCACCGCGGCGATGTCCTGGCCGTCCACCAGGATGCGGCCGCCCTGCACGTCATGCAGCCGCTGGATCAGCTTCACGAAGGTCGACTTGCCGGCCCCGGTCGGCCCGACCAGGGCCACCCGCTCGCCCGGCTCGATCATCAGGTTGAAGTCGTCGTAGAGGGCGGTCTCCGCCGACCTGTAGCGGAAGGTCACCCGGTCGAAGATGATCTCGCCTTCGCCCGAGACGAAGTCCCTGGCGGTGGGCGCGTCCACCACCTGCGGGGCCATGGTGTCGTAGCGGGCCACGTCCTCGATGTCGTCGAGGCCGCGCTGGGTCATGCGGATGTTCTCGCCGATGTTGCGCAGGTAACCGGTCATCAGCATGAAGGCAGTGATCACGAAGGCCACGTCGCCGGCCTTGGCCTGGCCCCTCGCCCACAGCCAGACGAGCAAACCCGTCATCCCGGCCTGCAGCAGCACCAGCAGCAGGTTGTGCAGCAGCCACAGATTGATGAAGCGGGTCCAGGTGACCACTACCGAGGCGCGCCACAGGCCGGTGACCTCGCCGATGCGGGCCTCCTCGCGCGCCTCCGCTCCGAAGCTTTTCACCGTGGCGTTGGAGGAGATGGAATCCGCCATGGCCCCGCCGATGCGGCTGTCCAGCGCCACCGACTTCAGGTTGGCCGGCCGGGCGTAGAGCTCGGTCAGCCAGATGTTGGAGGCCACGAAGGCCGCCACCACGATCGAGGCGAACAGGCCGACGATCGGCCAGCGCAGGGCCATCATCACGCACAGCCCGCCCAGCACCAGGAAGGCCGGGCCCAGCCAGATCACCGCGGCGTCGGAGACCGTGTCGTAGCCCCACATGGCCCGCGACAGCCGCCGGACCGTGGCGCCGGCGAAGTTGTCGGCGTGCCAGTCGGCGGAGAACGACTGGACCTTGCGGTAGGCCTCGTCGATCAGCTCCTTCATGTTGGCCGCCGCGAACGGGTTCCAGGCGCGCATGGCGAGGTTCTTGATCACCAGCCCCGCGCCGTAGACGCCGGCCAGCAGTCCCCAGGCGCCCCAGGCGTCGTGCAACCGGCCCGGGCCCGAGGCGACGGCGTCCACCAGCTGGCCGGCCGCATAGGGCACGGAGAGGTCGAAGCCGATGGAGACCAGCGTCAGGCCGAGGGTGATGGAGAGCAGCGACCGGCGGCGCAGCCAGTAGCCGCCCAGGTAGGCCAGCACCTGGCGGTTGGTCAGCACCCGCTGCTTGGCGCTGTCGGAATCCTCGTAGTGGTCGGTCATCGGAAGAACTCGGATCGGGGCGCCGGGAGGGCCGCTTGGTTCGCATCGGCGAATCCAGGGGCGGCGCAGCGGGCGCGGAATGGGACGGAAGGGCGACGCGGGGTCAGGTGAGGCCCGGGTGGGCCGCGGGCGCGCGGGATCGCTTCGCGTTGGCCCGCGCAAGGGGCTGGCGAAGCAGTCCGGGCGACTTAACGGTGCGGCGGCGGCCCGAGACGCGATCGGTGGGTCGTGACAACGACTGCCATGCTGACCTCCCTTTCGCGGCCTCGAAGGTCGGGAAGCTAGGCGCGGCCGATTCCAGCGTCAAGCGCCCGCGCGAACCGCGGTTCGCAGAACTTGTTCGCCCAGGCTTTTCGGTCACAGACCGCCCCTCGAATGGCGCCGTCGCGCCGCGCGCCAGGCTCGACTATCGTGCCCCGAACAACTCCCGGAACCAACTTAGGAGATGACACCCGGATGCGACGCCGCACCTTCCTCGCCGCCCTGCCCGCCGCCGCCGCAGCCGCGTCCGGTGCGCTCGCATCCAGCCGCGCGGAGAACCCCAACCGCAACCGGCCCGACGTGCACGGCGGCGACCGCATCGACGGCGCCACCTTCGCCTCGCGCAGCGCCGCCTGGGGCGTGCACGGGGCGGCGGCCACCGCCCATCCGCTGGCGACGCTCACCGCCATCGAGATGCTGAAAGCCGGCGGCTCGGCGGCCGACGCCGCCATCGCCGCCAACGCCGTGCTGGGTTTCGGCGAGCCGATCTCCTCCGGCGTCGGCGGTGATTGCTTCCTGATGCTGTGGGACCCCAAGGCCCGCAAAGTCATGGGCTTGAACGGCTCCGGCCGCAGCCCGCGGACCCTGACCCTGGAGACCCAGCGGGCGCGGGCCAGGAACGGCCTGATCAACAAGTACGGCGCAGTCTCCGTCAGCGTGCCGGGGGCGGTGGACGCCTGGTGGTCCCTGCACCAGCGTTACGGCAAGCTGCCCTGGCGCGACCTCTTCCAGCCGGCGATCCGCTTCGCCGAGGAGGGGACGCCGATGATCCAGAACACCGCCTACTACGTCGAAGCCTCGCTCAAGAACTTCAGCAAGCCCGACGCCGGGATCGAGGAGATCGACAACTTCCGGCGGGTCTGGGCGCCCGACGGCCGCACGCCGCGCGAGGGCGAAGTGTTCCGCAATCCGCAGCTGGCCCACACCTACCAGCTGATCGCCGAGGGTGGCGGCCGGGCCTTCTACGAGGGCGAGATCGCGCAGACCATCGAGCGCTACTTCAAGCGGATCGGCGGCTGGATGACGCGGGCCGACCTCGCCGCCCACCATTCGGAGTGGGTGCAGCCGGTCACCACCAACTACCGCGGCGTCGACGTCTGGGGCCTGCCGCCCAACAGCCAGGGCGTGGTCACCCTGCAGCTGCTCAACATCATGGAGCAGTTCGACATCAAGGGCATGGGCTTCCAGTCGGCCCAGACGATCCACACCGAGGTGGAGGCCAAGCGCCTCGCCTTCGAGGACCGCGCCCGATACTACGCCGACCCGGCCTACTACCATCAGCCCACCGAGTGGCTGATCTCCAAGGACTACGCCCGCGAGCGGGCCAAGCTGATCCGGCCCGACCGCATCCTGACGCCGGCCTTCGCCGGCCAGGCGCCGGCGCACGGCGACACCACCTACTTCTGCACCGCCGACGTCGATGGCATGATGGTGTCGATGATCCAGTCCAACTACCGCGGCATGGGCTCGGGCCTGATGCCCGACGGCCTGGGCTTCATGTTCCAGGACCGCGGCGAACTGTTCGCCCTGACCGACGGCCACCCCAACGTCTATGCGCCCGGCAAGCGGCCGTTCCAGACCATCATCCCGGGCTTCGCGACCCGCGGCGCCGAGCCCTGGCTGGCGTTCGGGGTCATGGGCGGGGACATGCAGCCGCAAGGCCAGGCCCAGGTGCTCTCCAACATGGTCGACCATGGGCTGGCGGTGCAGGAGGCGGGCGACGCGCCGCGCTGGCACCACGAGGGCGGTCACGAGCCCACCGGCGAGGACCTCGGCCCCATCGGCAAGCTCAACCTGGAGACCGGCGTCCCCAAGGCGACCCAGGAGGCGCTCGCCGCCCTCGGCTGGCCGCTCGCCCCCGCCCCCGGCGGCTACGGCGGCTATGAATGCATCCAGCGCTGGCCCGGCCGCTATGCCGCCGCCACCGAGATGCGCAAGGACGGGACGGCGCTTGCCTACTGAGCCGGTCTTCTTCGCCACCCCGGCCGACTGGCGCGACTGGCTGGCGGCGAACCACGCCACCGCCGGCGAGCTCATCGTGGGTTTCTGGAAGGTGGGGAGCAGCCGGCCTTCGATCACCGAGGCCGCACCGCCCGGCGACCGGAAGATCGTCGTGCACTGGATCGCCTCGGCCAAGCGGCCGGAGACCCGCAGGCGGCGGCTCGATCAACTGATTGACGTCAGCGCCGCGGGGAGCAGGATCGACTTCATGAAACCTGCTAGCCAGCGATGACCCTCGAGGAGATGGAGGCCATCGTGATGGCCTTCCCCGGCGCCGAGAAGGGGATGAGCTATGGCCGGCCGTCCTATCAGGTGAACGGAAAGTTCTTCACCCGGCTGCGGCGCGAGGACGATTCCCTGGTGCTGATGGAGGTCTCCTTCGACGAGCGGGAGATGCTGATGGAGGCCGAACCGGCCACCTTCCACTTCACCGCCCACTACAAGGACTATCCGGCCGTGCTGGCGCGGATGGCGAGCCTGCATCCGGGCTCGTTCAAGAACTTCCTCGATCGCCGCTGGCGCAAGATCGCGCCGAAGAAGGTCGTGAAGGCCTATGACGCGGGCGAACCGGCGGCCGGCTGATAGGGACTGGAATGACGCCGCACGATGCGCCAGCCGCCCTCGCGGCGGACCCATATGTCCGTGACGTAGAAGCTTTCGTCGATCCGTCGGCCATTGAAGTCGAGCGCCCAGCTGCCCTGGACGGCGGCCAGGGCGGTGTCGCCGAACACCTCGACCGAGGCCACGCTCAGCTCGAAGCGATGGAAGACCATCCCCGGCAGGGCCGCCAGCCACGCGTCCCGCGGCATGTCCGATGTGCCCGTGGAGCGCACGCCCACCAGCCGATACTCCGGGGCCAGCAGCGTCTCCAGTTGGGCCATGTCCTTGGCGAGTATCACCTCGGCGAAGCGATGCTCCAGGGCCTCGATCTCATCAGAATCCGTCATTCTCGCCCCCTTGGCCTTGCCTAGAACTCGTCCTCGATCGAGGCGCGGAACTGCTCGAAGATCTCCTGGGCGCGGGCCTCCAGGTCGACGTCGGTGTCAGGCTCGGGCGAGGCCGTCGGGGCCTCCACCTCGGCGCCGGTGAGGCGGCCGACCACCACCGCGTTCTGCACGAGGATCACCTCCTCGCCCGGCGCGATCTCCGCCAGCAGGGCCGCGATCTTCGGCGGCACGTCATCGAGGTCGATGCGCTTCATGCGGCCATCATACCCCGCTGCACGTGACAGCGAAGCCCTTGGGCCCTAGCTTCCGCCGCGCAAATGGAGGGGTGATGGCGTACCGGTCGCTGCGGGAGTTCATGGGCAAGCTGGAGGCGGCCGGCGAGCTGGTGCGCGTTTCCGAGCCCGTCTCCACCGTCCTCGAGATCACCGAGATCCAGCGTCGCCTGCTCAGCGTCGGCGGGCCGGCGGTGCTGTTCGAAAATCCGATCCGCGCGGATGGCGAGCGCTCCTCGATCCCGGCGCTCGCCAACCTGTTCGGCACGGTCAAGCGGGTGGCCATGGGCGTCACCCTGGACGGCCGCGAACGCTCCACAGCCGCGGACCTGCGCGAGGTGGGCGAACTGCTGGCCTTCCTGCGCCATCCCGAGCCGCCGCGCGGCTTCAGGGACGCGGTGGGCATGCTGCCGCTGGCCCAGACCATCATGTCCATGCGCCCGCAGATCATGAAGCGGGCGCCGGTGCAGCAGGTGGTGCTGAAAGGGTCGGACATCGACCTCACCAAGCTGCCGATCCAGACCTGCTGGCCGGGCGAGCCCGCGCCACTGATCACCTGGCCGCTGGTGATCACCAAGGGCCCGTCGCAGACCCGCGAGGACGACTACAACCTCGGCATCTACCGCATGCAGGTGATCGGCAAGGACCGCACCATCATGCGCTGGCTGGCGCACCGCGGCGGCGCGCAACACCACCGCCGCTGGAAGGCCGAGGGCCGGCGCGAGCCGCTGCCGGCCTGCGCGGTGATCGGCGCCGATCCGGGCACCATCCTGGCGGCGGTGACGCCGGTGCCGGACACCCTGTCGGAATACCAGTTCGCGGGCCTGCTGCGCGGCGCCAAGGTGGAGCTGGTCCCGGCCAAGACCGTGCCGCTGATGGTGCCGGCCAACGCCGAGATCGTGCTGGAAGGCCACGTGCTGCTGGACGAGTACGCCGACGAGGGCCCCTACGGCGACCACACCGGCTATTACAACTCCGTCGAGAAGTTCCCGGTCTTCCAGATCAGCGCCATCACCATGCGGCGCGACCCGATCTACCTGACCACCTTCACCGGCCGGCCGCCGGACGAGCCCTCGGTGCTGGGCGAGGCGCTGAACGAGGTGTTCATCCCGCTGCTGCAGCAGCAGTTCCCGGATATCGTCGACTTCTGGCTGCCGCCGGAGGGGTGCTCCTACCGGATCGCCGTGGTCTCCATGAAGAAGGCCTACGCCGGGCACGCCAAGCGGGTGATGATGGGCGTCTGGAGCTACCTTCGGCAGTTCATGTACACCAAGTGGGTGATCGTCGTGGACGACGACATCGACGCGCGGAGCTGGAAGGACGTCATGTGGGCGATCTCCACCCGCATGGACCCGGCCCGCGACATCACGGTCATCGAGAACACCCCCATCGACTACCTGGACTTCGCCTCGCCGGAGAGCGGCCTGGGCTCGAAGATCGGCCTCGACGCCACCAACAAATGGCCGCCGGAGACCAAGCGCGAATGGGGCGAGCTCCTGGGGATGGACCGCGCGACCATCGAGGCGGTGACCGAGAAGTGGACCCGGCTCGGCCTGCCCGGCGACGGCAAGCCGCTGGCGTGAGCTTGCCAGGGCCGGCGAACCGCGCGCTACTCGCGGGCCTCGGGGAGACATCGCCATGGACGTGACGCCGGCCGCGCACGCCGCCGCCCTCTGGGCGGGGCTCAGCCTCATCCTGCTGCTGGTGCTCTCGGTCCGGGTCGTGCGGCTGCGGCGCAAGCACGCCGTGGTCCTGGGCCACGGCGACATCCCGGAGCTGACCCACGCCGTGCGGGCCTTCGGCAACGCCACGGAATATGTCCCGGCCGCCCTGGCCGCGATCGCCGTGCTAGCTCTGGTGGGGGCGCCGCCGCTGCTGGTCCACGCCTGCGGGCTGATGCTGTTCGCCGGGCGGCTGTCGCACGCGGTCGGCCTGTCGCGCACCGGCGAGGCCTCCATGCCCAGGGCGGTCGGCGTGGTGCTGACCTGGCTCGCCTACATCCTGACCGCCGTGGCGCTGATCTTCTACGCCGTGCCGTGACCCATTCGCGCTGCGCGCTTGCCGCCTAGCCCCCGCGCGGCCATATGGCGGGCCATGGACGAAACTCTGTTGAACGACGTGGTCGCGGCCGCGCTGAAGGCCGGCGCCGACGCCGCCGAAGCGGTGAGCGCCGAGCGCCGGGCGCTTTCCATCACCGTGCGCCTGGGCGCGCTTGAGGAAGTCGAACGCGAGGAGGCTCGCGACCTGGGGGTCAGGGTCTTCGTGGGCCGCCGCCAGGCGACGGTGTCGGGCTCCGACATCAGCGCCGAGGCCCGCGCCAAGCTGATCGACCGCGCCGTGGCCATGGCCCGGCTCGCGCCGGAGGACCCCTACGCCGGCCTCGCCGATCCCGAGCTGCTGGCCCGCGGCAAGCACCAGGACCTCGACCTGTTCGATCCCAGCGAGCCCGCGCCGGAGGACCTGGAGGCCCGCGCCCGCCTCGCAGAGGACGCCGCCCGGGCCGTGGCGCGGGTGACCAATTCCGACGGGGCCTCGGCCTCCTGGTCGGCCTCGCAATGGACCATGGTGACCTCCGGCGGCTTCACCGGCGTGCACCGGGCCTCCGGCTTCTCGTTGGGCGCCTCGGCCATCGCCGGCGACGAAAACGGCATGGAGAACGGCTATGAGGGGCGCTCCGTCCGCTGGCAGGCGGACCTTCCCGACCCGGCGTTCATCGGCGCCGAGGCCGGCCGCCGCGCGGCCGAGCGGCTGGGGGCGCGCAAGATCGCCTCGACCACCGCGCCGGTGATCTTCGAGAACCGGCTCGCGGCCTCGCTGATGAGCCCGCTGATCGGGGCCATCGCCGGCCCGTCGATCGCCCGCGGCGCCTCCTTCCTGAAGGACAAGCTCGGCCAGCCGGTGTTCGCCAGGGGGATCCACATCGTCGACGAGCCGCACCGCCTGCGCGGCCTGGGCTCCAGCCCGTTCGACGACGAGGGCGTCGCCAATCACCGGACCGCCATCATCGAAGACGGCGTGCTCACCACCTGGCTGCTGAACACCGCCTCGGCCCGGCAGCTG
>JAQGIX010000034.1 GCA_028290925.1 Phenylobacterium sp.
GCACGCCCGATCCGATGATCTACGACGAGGAGACCGCCGACCAGCGCCTGGCCCGCCGCCAGGACCGCTGGATGCCGGTCGTCGTGGTCGAAGTCCAACCGAGCATCTGAGCCTCATGTCCATCGACATCCTCATGCCCGCGCTGTCGCCCACCATGGAGGAGGGGACGCTCGCCAAGTGGCACGTCAAGAAGGGCGACCAGGTGAAGTCCGGCGACGTGATCGCCGAGATCGAGACCGACAAGGCCACCATGGAGGTGGAGGCTGTCGACGAGGGCGCCGTCGAAGAGCTGCTCGTCCCGGAGGGCGCGGAAGGCGTGAAGGTCAACACGCCGATCGCCCGGCTGTCCGGCGAGGCGGTCGGCTCGCCGCCACCACCCCCGGCCGCCGCGAAGGCCGAGGCGCCGCCCGCGCCGAAGGAAGCTCCGAAGCGTCAGGCGCAGACCGCTGCGGCGCCGGCCTCCCAGCCCGCTTCCACGCCGGCCAAGGCACCGGACGGCGGCCGTATCTTTGCATCCCCGCTGGCCCGCCGGATTGCGGCGCAGAAGGGGATCGACCTTTCCGCGCTGAAGGGCTCCGGCCCGCATGGTCGCATCGTCAAGGCTGACGTCGAGACGGCGCAACCCGGCCAGCCTGCTCCGCGGCCACCCGCTGTGCAGCCTGCCGCTTCGCAGGCCACGGCCGCCGCGCCGCGCCAGGTCCTCAGCCTGGAACAGCAGGGCATCGCGGCCGGCAGCTACGACCTCATCCCGCTGGACGGCATGCGCAAGACGGTGGCCCGGCGGATGACCGAGAGCGCCCGCGACGTGCCGCACTTCCCGCTCAACATCGACCTGGAGATCGACACCCTGCTGGCCGCGCGGAGCAAGATCAACGCGCTGCTCGAGAAGGACGGCGTCAAGGTCAGCGTCAACGACATGGTGATCAAGGCCGCCGCCGTGGCCCTGAAGCGCGTGCCCGAGGCCAACGCCTCCTACACGCCCGAGGGCATCGCCATGCACCACCACGCCGACGTGGCCATGGCGGTGGCCGTGCCGCACGGCCTGATCACCCCGATCATCTTCCAGGCCGAGACCAAGGGCCTGGCCCAGATCGCCCGGGAATCCAAGGATCTCGCCGAGCGGGCCCGCGAGCGCAAGCTGAAGCCCGAGGAGTACCTGGGCGGCACCTTCTCGGTGTCCAACCTCGGCATGTTCGGCATCAAGTCGTTCTCCTCGATCATCAACGAGCCGCAGGGCGCGATCATGAGCGTGGGGGTCGGCGAGAAGCGGCCCGTGGTGCGCGGCGACCAGATCGCCATCGCCACGGTGATGACGGTCACCCTGACCTGCGATCACCGGGTGGTGGACGGGGCCACCGGCGCGCGCTTCCTCGCCGCCTTCAAGGCCCTGATCGAAGACCCCATCACCATGATCGTCTGAGGCGGGCGGATGGATTTCGACGTCATCATCATCGGCTCCGGGCCGGGCGGCTATGTCACCGCCATCCGTGCGGCGCAGCTCGGCCTGAAGACGGCCATCGTGGAGCGGGCCGAGCTCGGCGGGGTGTGCCTCAATTGGGGCTGCATCCCCACCAAGGCGCTGCTGCGTTCCGGCGACGTCTATGAGCAGCTCGGCCACCTCGCGGACTACGGCCTCTCGGCCGACAACCGCGGCTACGACTTCACCAAGGTGATCGAGCGCTCGCGCAAGGTGGCGGCCCAGCTCAATTCCGGCGTCGCCTTCCTGATGAAGAAGCACAAGATCGAGGTCATCGAGGGGACCGCCAAGCTGGAAAAGGGGGGCCCCGCGCCAAAGGTCGTGGTGGCGCTGAAGGCCGGCGGCTCGCGCACCGTGCAGGCCAAGTCCGTGATCCTCGCCACCGGTGCCCGGGCCCGCACCTTCCCGGAGACCGGCCTGGTCCCGGATGGCGAGCGCGTATGGACCTATCGCGAGGCCCTGGTCCCCAAGACCGCGCCCAAGTCCCTAATCGTCATCGGATCCGGCGCGATCGGGATCGAATTCGCGAGCTTCTACAGGGCGCTAGGCTCGGACGTTACGGTGGTCGAGATGCTGCCCCGCATCCTGCCCGTCGAGGACGAGGAGGTGTCCAATGCCGCACACAAGGCCTTCGAGAAGCGCGGCATGAAGTTCCGCGTCCCGGCCAACGTCAAGAAGCTCAGCAAGTCCAAGACCGGCGTCGCGGTGGAGATCGAGGTCGCCGGCAAGGCCGAGACGCTCACCGGCGACGTGGCCATCGTCGCGGTCGGCATCGTCGGCAATGTCGAGGACCTGGGCCTTGAGGCCCTGGGCGTCAAGGTCGAGCGCACCCACGTGGTGACCGACGGCCATGGCGCCACCGGCGTGCCGGGCCTCTACGCCATCGGCGACGTGGCCGGGCCGCCCTGGCTGGCACACAAGGCGAGCCACGAGGGCGTCCACTGCATCGAGCACATCGCGGGCCTGAAGCCCGACAACCTCAACGCCCCGATCCCGGGCTGCACCTATTCCAACCCGCAGATCGCCTCGGTGGGCCTCACCGAGGCCCAGGCCAAGGACCAGGGCCACGAGCCCAAGGTCGGCCGCTTCCCGTTTCGGGTGAACGGCAAGGCCATCGCCGCCGGCGAGACCGAGGGCTTCGTGAAGACCGTCTTCGATGGCAAGACCGGCGCGCTGATCGGCGCCCACATGATCGGCGCGGAGGTCACGGAGATGATCCAGGGCTTCGCGCTGGCCATGACCCTGGAAGCCACCGAGGCCGAGCTGCAGGCCACGGTGTTCCCGCACCCGACCATGAGCGAGGCCATGCACGAGGCGGCCCTCGATGCGTTCGGAAAGGTGCTGCACATCTGAGGCCGGCTCAGCGCGCCTTGCTCAGCGAGTCGTAGAGGACCTGTTCCGGCGTCCAACCCTCCAGCAACGGCTGTGGATCGGCGATCCTCTGGCTGGTGACCGCGTCGATCACCACCCGTTCGGGCCGGCCACCACGGATCACCTCGACATCGTAGGCCAGCACGGCGTTGCCGCCGGTGAGCGGCTTGGCGATCCCGGCGTCCACCGCCGGCCCGCCGGTCATCTTCTCGGCCATCAGCACCGCGTCCGCCAGGCGCAGCTTGGCCTTGGATAGGCTGCTGGCGTCGGCCTTGAGCACCCAGCTGGCCATCCAGGCGGGGACCTCGGTGTCGGCGATCACGGTCGCGCGGTTCGATGGGAGGTCGATCCGCACGCGGCCGAAGGCCCCGGCCTTGGCGACCACGGCGTCGAATCCCGGGACGCCGTGAGGGACGCCGAAGCGGATCTCCAGCACCCGTCCGCCGCCGAACGCCTCGACCGCGGCGATGGCCAGGGGAAGGCTCTGCCGGTTGACCAGTTTCCAGGGACTAGCGTCCGGCGCCGCCACGGCCGGCTGCGCGCGCACCGGGGTCCACGGGCCGGCGGCCAGCAGCCCGGCGGCCGCGGCCGTGGTGATCAGAAGCGTTCGGAACATCTCTGCCTCGTCGTTCTCCGCCGCCGACCGGGTGAGGGTGGCGGTCCGGGCCGGCCCGCGCACTGACCGGCGTCAGCTTCGGCGGGCCGGCGGAGAGGGAACGAAGCGCCGCGCTGAGCCTTCTTTCATTGACGGCGGGCGCGTGTGTTGAACCCGCAGGTCGGATTGTCCTCACATTCGGGTCCTGCGGGTGTCGAAGACCAGCCCCCTGACTGCGTTTGCGCTCTCGCTGCTCGTGGCGGGTTGCGGCGCCAAGGTACAGACCAAGGGCCCCACGACGCCCTCCGTCGGCTATGTCGTGATCACCGCTCAGGACGTGCCGCTGGAGCTGCAGCTGCCCGGCCGCACCACCGCCATCGAGACCGCCGACGTGCGGCCGCAGGTTTCCGGCGTGATCAAGGCGCGGCGCTTCCAGGAGGGCTCGCTGGTCCGCCAGGGCCAGACCCTCTACGAGATCGATCCCAGCCTCTACCGCGCCGCGGTCAACCAGGCGCAGGCCAACCTTGCCAACGCCCAGGCGGTGCTGGCCGACACCCAGGCCAGGGCCACGCGCTACAAGCCGCTGGCCGACATCGAGGCCGTCGCCAAGCAGGACTACACCGACGCCCTGGCCTTGGCGAAGGAGGCGGCCGCCCAGGTGCTCTTGAACCGGGCCACGCTGCAGACCGCCGAGATCAACCTGCATTTCACCCGCGTGCCGGCCCCGATCACCGGCCGCATCGGACGCTCGCTGGTGACCACCGGGGCGCTGGTGACCAACGGCCAGGTCACCCCGCTCGCCACTATCGAGCGGCTCGACCCGATATTCGTCGACATGCCGCAGTCGAGCGCCGAGATCGTCGCCCTGCGGCGCGAGCTGTCGAGCGGCGGGGCGGCGGCGTCGGCGGCGACCGTGCGCCTGATCCTGGAAGACGGCACCCCCTATACGGCCCCGGGCACGCTGGAGTTCTCTGAGGCGCTCGTCGATCCGAACACCGGCTCGGTGACCCTGCGCGCGCGCTTCCCGAACAGCCAGAACCTGCTGCTGCCGGGCATGTACGTGCGGGGCAATCTCTCCGAGATGACCGTCAAGAACGCGATCTTGGCGCCGCAACAGGGCGTCTCGCGAGACCCGCGCGGCAATGCGACGGTCTATCTGTTGGGGCCGGGAAACAAGGCCGTGCTGCGCACCGTCACCGCGGACCGCACGGTCGGCGACCATTGGCTGGTCACCAGCGGGCTCGCGGTCGGCGACAAGGTGATCACCGAAGGGCTGACGAACGTGAAGCCGGGCATCACCGTGCGCCCGGTGCTGGCGGGATCGCCGCCGCGCGCTTCGCCCGCCAAGGCGAGCGGCGGCGCCGGCAAGTCGGGATAGCAGGCTGGCATGATCTCGCGGATCTTCATCGACCGTCCGATCTTCGCCTGGGTGATTGCGATCGTGATCATGCTGGCCGGCATCGGCGGGATCACGATGCTGTCGATCGCGCAGTACCCCGACATCGCCCCACCGCAGGTCAACATCCGCGCCACCTACCCCGGCGCCTCGGCCGCGGTGTTGGAGTCCAGCGTCGCCCAGGTGATCGAGCAGCAGCTCATCGGCATCGACGGGATGATCTACTTCCAGACCATCTCGAACTCGGCAGGCCAGGTCTCGATCACCGTCACCTTCGTGAAAGGTACCAACCCCGACATCGCCCAGGTGCAGGTGCAGAACAAGGTGCAGCAGGCGCTGCCCCGCCTGCCGCTTGAGGTGCAGCAGCAGGGCCTGGTGGTCACCAAGTCCAACCCCGACTTCCTGACCGTCGTCTCCGTCTACGACACCAGCGACCGCAGCACGAGCGGCGACGTCGCCGACTACATCGTCTCCAACCTGCAGGAGCCGATCGGGCGCCTCCCCGGCGTCGGCGACTTCCAGGTGTTCGGGACCCAGTACGCCATGCGGATCTGGCTCGACCCCTACAAGCTGTCCGCCGTCAACCTGATGCCGTCCGACGTGATCGCGGCGATCCAGTCTCAGAACACCCAGGTCGCGGCCGGCGAGATCGGCGGCCAGCCCTCCGTCTCCGGCCAGGAGCTCGACGC
>JAQGIX010000177.1 GCA_028290925.1 Phenylobacterium sp.
GTCCTCGCCGTCCAGCGCGACGATGCCGTACTTGTGGGCCTCGCCCTCGGGGGCCGGCTCGACGACCACGATGTTGCCGCCCACCTGCTCGTAGGCGGCCACGGCCTGGGCCAGCGCCGGCGGCTCGGCGGCCATCAGCATGTCGGGCAGCATCACCGCGAACGGCTCGTCGCCGATCACGTGGCGGGCGCACCAGATGGCGTGGCCGAGGCCCAGGGGGGCCATCTGGCGCACGAAGCTCATCCCGCCGGGCTCGGGCAGGTCGCGGCGGACCTCGGCCAGGATGTCCAGCTTGCCCTTGGCCTCCAGGGCGCCCTCGATCTCCGGATTGCTGTCGAAATAATCCTCGATCGCGCCCTGGCCGCGGCCGACGATGAACACGAAGTGCTCGATGCCCGCGGCGCGGCCCTCCTCGACGATGTAGGACAGGATCGGCCGGTCGACGACGTTCAGGAGGTTCTTGGGCGTGGTCTTCGCGCCGGGCAACACACGCGTCCCGAGCCCCGCCACCGGCAGGACGGCCTTACGCACGCGTTTGGTCATCGATCCCCTCCGACTTGTCTCGTCACACGCCGAAGCTTGGGCGTTCGGCGGCTCTCAAACGCGGCCGCGGCGTCGGCGATCCCCGGAGCCCCTTTTGGCGCGCCGTAAAGGAGGCGGCCGGCGAATTCCACAGGCCTCGCGACAAAAATCACGGCCAAGGCATGATCACGATTTCGGGAAATCACAAAGCCGTGTATGACTCGCCCGTCGGGGGATAGTCCTCCAGGGGAGCAATTCCACATGAAACTGCGTATCGCCACTTCCGTCGCCGTCGCCGCCGCTCTGGCTCTGGGCGTTTCCGCCTGCCAGAAGAAGGCCGACACCAACACCGCGGCCGACACCAACGCCACCGCGACTGACACGAACACCACCACCACGACGACGACGACCGCCCCGGCGGACACCAACGCGACCAACACCACGACGACCAACACCACGGAATCGACGACCAACTCGATGTCGTCGAACTCCACCGCGGCCAAGAAGTAAGATCTAACGATCTTTTCTTTGCGAGCGGCCGCTCCGCTGGAGCGGCCGTTTTGCTGTCTGGACCCCGGCTTTCGATCCTCCCGCCGCGCGGCGCGCGATCAGCGGGAGGATCTGGGCGCCTACTCCACCGTCACGGATTTCGCCAGGTTGCGCGGCTGGTCCACGTCGGCGCCCTTCTGGACCGCCACATAGTAGGCCAGCAGCTGGATCGGCGGCGCATAGACCAGCGGCGCCAGGATCGGGTCGCAGGTCGGGCCGACGATCACCTGCACGCCCTGGGGCGCGGCCCGCGCGCCGGCCGCATCGGTGATCAGGATCACCTTGCCGCCGCGGGCGGCCACTTCGCTCATGTTGGACAGGGTCTTCTCGAACAGCGGATCGGATGGGGCGATGACGATCACTGGCGTGGTCTCGTCGATCAGCGCGATCGGCCCGTGCTTCAGCTCGCCGGCGGCGTAGCCTTCGGCGTGGATGTAGCTGATTTCCTTGAGTTTCAGAGCGCCTTCCAGGGCCAGCGGGAACATCGCGCCGCGGCCTAGGTAGAGGACGTCGCGGGCCTTGGCGAGTTCGGGCGCCAGCGCGCGGATCTCGTCCTCCAGCTGCGTCGCCTCGGCGATCAGCCGCGGCGCCTCCAGCAGCAGGCGGGTGAAGTGGGCCTCCTGGTCCTTGTCGATCCGGCCGCGCGCCGCCGCCGCGGCCACCGCCAGCGCGGTGAGCGCCGCCACCTGGCTGGTGAAGGCCTTGGTCGAGGCGACGCCGATCTCCGGACCGGCGTGGGTGGGCAACAGGACGTCGGCCTCGCGGGCCATGGTCGATTCATGGACATTGACCACCGCCGCGGTGGTCAGCCCCTGGGCCTTGCACCAGCGCAGGGCCGCGAGCGTGTCGGCGGTCTCGCCGGACTGGGAGACGGCGATGGCCAGGGTGCGCGGCGTCACCGCCGGCTGCCGGTAGCGGAACTCCGAGGCCACCTCGACGTCGCAGGGCAGGCCCGCCAGCCGCTCGAAGAGATAGCGTGCGATCTGGCCGGCGTAGGAGGCGGTGCCGCAGGCGACGATCTGCACCCGTTCGAACTTCGCGAAGTCGAGGCCGCCCGGCGCATGCACATGGCCGGTGGTCGGATCGATATAGGCCGAGAGCGTGTGCTGGCAGGCGTCGGGCTGGTCATGGATCTCCTTCTCCATGAAGTGCCGGTAGTTGCCCTTCTCCACCAGGGCGGCGGAGGCGGCCACGGTGCGGATCGGCCGCTCCGCCGGCTGGCCGGTCTCGTCGAAGATCCTGGCCGAGCCGTGGTCGATGGCGACGTAATCGCCCTCTTCCAGATAGGCGATGCGGTTGGTGAACGGGCCGACCGCCAGCGCGTCGGAGCCCAGGAACATCTCGCCCTCGCCATAGCCCACCACCAGGGGTGAGCCGCGGCGGGCGCCCATGATCAGTTCATCCTCGCCGTCGATCAGCACGGCGATGGCGTAGGCGCCGGTGAGCTGGTCGAGCGTCGCCTTCAGGGCCTCCAGCGGCGGCCGGGTCTTCAACTCCTCGTCCAGCAGCTGGGCGATGACCTCGGTGTCGGTCTCGCTCTCGAAGCTGCGGTCCTTGGCCCTCAGGGCTTCGCGCAGTTCGGCGTAGTTCTCGATGATGCCGTTGTGCACCAGGGTCACGCGGCCGGCGCTCTGCGGGTGGGCGTTGCGCTCGGAGGGCGCGCCGTGGGTCGCCCAGCGGGTGTGGCCGATGCCCACCGTGGCCGTCAGCGGCTCGGCCCCTAGCACCTCCTCCAGCGCCCGGATCTTGCCCTTGGCGCGGCGGCGTTCGACATGCCCCGCCACCACGCCGGCCACGCCCGCGGAGTCGTAGCCGCGGTACTCCAGGCGCTTCAGGCTGTCGATAAGACGCGCCTGTACGGGCTCCACGCCGACGATGCCGATGATCCCGCACATGGGCTTTGGCTTCCTTTATGCTAAACGCCACGGGTCGAACGTGAGCGAAGCCGGCTTTACCATTGAACAAATCCGCGTCGACTAAATCTGGGTTTCGGATCGTTTCGTGAGCTGCCGATGACCAAACGCGCCTATTTCGGAACCGACGGGATTCGCGGTCAGGCGAACCGCTATCCCATGACGGCGGAGGTGGCTTTGCGCGTCGGCATGGCCGCGGGCAAGCTCTTCATGTCCAAGGACGACCGCCGCCACCTGGTGGTGATCGGCAAG
>JAQGIX010000183.1 GCA_028290925.1 Phenylobacterium sp.
TGGCCAAGGCCGGCCGCCGCACGGTCGCCGAGCGGCTCAGCCCCCAGGCGTGGTTCCGCACCCTGCCGCCCGGCGTGCAGGCGGCGGCCCTGAGGCTCAAGGCCGTCCGGTAGTTAAGCGGCGCGCCCTAGCTCAGCGGTTGGTCGAGGTCGCGTTGGTGGTCGCCGGCGGCGGCCCGCAGTGGCCGGCCCGCGCCTGCACCACGTAGAACAGCGCCCGGCCTTCGGCGAAGGCGTAGTGCTCGGCCAGCGGATTGGTGGGCTGGCCGTTCATCAGGCTGGGCGCCTGGACCGCGCCGCCGGCGTTGTCGACGCTCAGCGACTGCTGGTTCCAGGCCGACAGCGCCGAGCCGCAGGCCGCCAGCGTCGCATCGGCCACCATATTGGCCGGATCCGAGGAGGCCGCGAGGGTGTAGCCCCAGCGGTGCAGGCACTCGTCAACGTTCGCCGACGGATCGCTCACGGGTACGGCCGCCGGCAGGGTGGCCGGCGTCGTCGCCGCCACCTGGGCGTTCGTCGTGGTCGTGGTGGTGGTCGTGGTCGTGAACGGCTTGCAGATGCCTTCTGCGGCGCCGACGCTGCGGCCGTTGTTGCTGCAGCCGGCGAGGCCCAGCGCGGCCAGCGCCGCGACGGCGATCAGTTTGTCTCGGGTCATGGTTATTCACACACCTGCATGGGGGCATAGACCAGCCGGCCAGCCTGGTCGTAATAGGGCCGGGTCACGTAGTGGCAGGCGCCGCCCGACGTCGCGTAGCGCGGATAGCCGGGTGCGTTCGGCGCATAGGCCGAGTTGTTCTGGCCGTAGCCGCTGGCGTAGGTCGGGCCGTAGCCGGAGCCATAGGCCGGGGTGTTCTGGGCGTAGGCCGGGCCGTAGCCGGGGCCGTAACCGCGGCCATAGGCAGGCCCATAGGTCCTAGCGCGAGCGTAGCGGTGGTAGCTGCGGCGGTAGGCGTAGCGGTCGCAGCTGGTCCGCGACAACTGGTTGCCGACAACGGCCCCCAGGCCGGCGCCGACGAGGGCGCCCGTGCCTTTCGAGCCGTGACCGGCCACGGCGCTGCCCAGCAGCCCGCCGCCCAGAGCGCCCACCACCGTGCCGGTAACCCGCCGATCGTGGGCGGCGGCCGCGCAGCCCGAGCGGGCCTGGGCCGCCGACGAAGCGGCCACCGCCAGGGTCAGGCCCGCGGCGAACAGCATACGGCGCATCTGGTGTCTCTCCTGTGGCTGGAGCCTCGCGCCACGAGGCTCAAGTGCAGGAAACGCCCGAGCGGGGCGATTGGTGGCGCCGCTTGCTTAGACGGGCCAGTCCAGCAGGCCCTGCTTGGCCAGCCACATCACACCCAGAGCCACCGGCCAGCGCCGATCCGGCGCGAAGGCGGCCAGCACGTCGCCCATGGTCCGCGCCTCGCCCGAAGCCACCAGACGCAGCGCCTCGGCGCATTCCTCGAGGCTGGCCCGCCAGTAGCCGAACGCCTGGTCGAGATCGATCTCGCGGGTCTTCAGCACGTCGAGCGGCCCGACGCCGGGGGGCGCGGTCAGCGGCAGGTCGTGTGAGATCGCGCGGGTGGCGAACCCGGCGAAGTCCACGAACGGGTCGCCCTTCACCGGATTGATCCTGTGCCGCGGACGGGGGTCCGACGCCCCCGCGCGGATCTGCGCCAGCTCGTCCAGAAGCGCGTGGTACTGGCCTACCACCACCGGCCAGTCGAAGGCCTCGGCCACCCGGGCGCGGCCGGCCTGGCCCATGGCGCGGCGGCGCTCCGGGGAGGCGATCAGGGTCGCCAGCGCCTGCGCCGCGCGGCCCACGTGGACCGCCGTGAACTGCGCCACCGACCCCGCATAGGCCTGGTAGCTGTCGATCTCGAAGGCGTGGCGCACGCTGATGGTGGCGCCCAGCCCGCCCGGCGGCCCGCCGAGCGTCGGGATCAGGAAGGCCTCCACCCCGTCACGCATCGTGAACCGGTAGCCGTCCCAGTCGCTGGCCACCACCGGCAGGCCCGCGGCCATCGCCTCCAGCGGGGTGATGCCGAAGGTCTCCTGGATGTTGTCCACCAGCGACAGGAAGACGTCCGCCGCCGCCCACAGCTCGCCCACCAGCGCCGCGTCGTTGCCGTCCGGGAAGCTGACCGTCACATCCGGCGCATAGGCCCGCGCGGCCGCCTCGTAGCGGCCGCGGTCGGCCTCGGTGGGGAACCAGCCGGCCATGGCGAACTGCACCTTGGCCCCGGTCGCCTGGGCGGCCTGCTGCACGGCGCGGAACATGGGCTGCGGAAAGGCCTTCTCGAAGAACGACAGCCGCCCGACCCAAAGGACCAGCGCGTCGCCCTCCTCGAGGCCCATGGCCGCGCGCCGCCGGGCCCGCACGTCGGGCCGGTCGGCCAGGGCCGCCAGGCGCGGACCGTCCACGCCCAGCGGCACGATCGGCAGGGCCGGCATCGGCGGGCTCGTCCCGGCGGTCCGCTCGGCGAGATGGTCACCCCATTCGGCGAACATCCGCACCATCGCGTCGCGCACGCTGGGCGAGGTGCAGATCACCGCGTCCCAGGGCTGGATCGGCGCCACGGCGTTCATGGCGATGAGCTGGCGGATGGCCAGCGGGGCGATGGTGTGGATCAGGCCCAGCAGGCTGTAGGCCCGGTCGCCCACCGTGCGGCGCCGCACCCAGGCCAGCTCATAGAGATCGGGATGGCCGCGCAGCAGCGCCCCGGACTGCGCGGGCAGGGCGGTGTTGAACATGGCGCCGGCGGCGATGCGCGTCGCGGAGGGCTGATCCTCGAAGATGCCCGCCCGCAGCTCCGCCTCGTCGCCCACCCGCTGGCTGAGCACGTCGAGCTGCTCGAAGCCGCCGTGCCGGGCCAACGCGCGGAACAGCTCGATATTGGCCACGTCCTTGCCGAACGGGTTGACCTTGAGCGTCATGGCGCCGGCCGGATGCAGGATCGACAGACGCTTGGCCATCGGCTGGTTCGCCGCACGCTCCCCGCAGAAGGATATCTCGGCTAGATAGCACGACCGATTTCGAACACGAGGGGCGCGCGCCGCCTTGAGCGAGACCCAGACCCCGAACGGAGCCCCGCCGGACGCGGAGTTCGCCCGCGCCGCCGAGCTGCAGCGCGCCGGCGCCTTCGCCGAGGCCGCGGAGATTTTCGCCGCGATGGCCGCGCGCGCGGTGACCGTCAACATCGCCGCCAACCTCGGCCTGTGCCTCACCGAGTGCGGGCGCTTCGAGGCGGCGGAGCCCTGGCTGGCGCTGGCCGTTCGCCACCGCCCGCAGGTCGCCGAGCTGCGTCGGCTTCTGGGCAACCTGCAGGCCGAGATGGGCCAGGTGAAGCAGGCCGAGCGGACCTACCGGGCGGGCCTCGCCCTGAGCCCGGACGACGGGGCCTTGCGCCTGGCGCTCAGGGCCTGCTGCTGTCGCTGGGCCGCTACGCCGAGGGCTGGCCGCTGATGGAGGCCCGCGCCGCCCTGCATCCCGACGTGGTGCCGCCGGTGCAGGTCTCGTTCCCCGAATGGCGCGGCGAGCCGCTCGCCGGCCGCTCGATCCTCGTCTGGTACGAACAGGGGCTGGGCGACCAGATCCAGCTCGCCCGCTTCGCCCAGGGCCTGAAGGCCCGCGGCGCGGCCCACGTGGCCCTGGGCTGCCGCCCGGTGCTCGCCGACCTGCTGGCCACCGCGCCGGGGGTGGACGAGGTGATCGCCGTGCCGCGCGACGCCACCGTGACCGTCAAGCGCTACGACTGTTGGAGCCGCTACTTCTCCCTCCCCGGCCACCTCGGCGTCACCTTGGAGAGCCTGCCCGACCAGCCCTACCTCGCCGCCCCCGCCGACCGCCGCGCCCGCTGGGGCGGCAAAGGCGGCCTGGGCCTCGCGTGGCGAGCCAGCGCCACCGGCTTCAACGCCCGCCACAAGGACGTCCCCGACGCCCTGGCCCGGCGCCTGCTGGACCTGGGCGCCACGAGCCTGCACCCGGAGGACACCGGCGTCACCGACTTCGCCGACACCGCCGCCATCGTCGAGGGCCTGGATCTGGTGATCTCCATCGACACCTCCATCGCCCACCTGGCCGGCGCCATGGGCAAGCCCTGCTGGACGCTGGTTCCGCGGGTGCACACCGACTGGCGCTGGCTCCGCGACCGCACCGACAGCCCCTGGTACCCGACCATGCACCTCTACCGGCAGGCCGACCCCGGCGACTGGGGCCCGGTCATCGACGCCGTGCTCCGCGACCTGGAGGCGAGGTCCGCGGGCTGAGTGGCCGGGGTCGCCCGCCCGGATGACCGTGCAAATGACCGCGGTCAGAGGGAATACGGAGCCACGTTGAGGGACGCGGCTGGCGCGGGGAAGCGTGGCTCGCTTTCTGCGGGCTGAAGGCGGCATTTCGCGCGGGGCGGGCATGCCGCCGACCTTCGGGCCTGATATGATCCCCAGGTCGAGGACGCGCCGTCTGCGGCGCCGGGCCCCGGCGTTTGCGACAGGAGTTCCCATGAACAGGACTGTTCGGCGCGCTCGGAAGTTGAACCTGCTTGGTGTCGCCGCCGCGGCTGTGGCCGCACTCACCGCGGCGACCGCGGCGCTCGGCGCCGAGACATCACCGGGCGCCGCACGCGTCGGCTCGGGTGTCCCGGTGCTTTCGGAGTGGACCAGCTCCGGCCAGAACAACCAGAACACCCGGTACGCCGCGGTCGAACACAGCATCGACGCCAGCAATGTCGGCGGGCTGAAGCCGAAATGGATATTCACCACCGCCGGCGACGTCTCCGCGACGGCCACCGTGGTCAACGGGATCGCCTACGTGCCGGACTGGGGTGGCAAGCTTTGGGCCATCGACACCAGGACCGGCAAGGCCGTCTGGTCAAAGGATGTCAGCGACTACACCGGGACCGCCGGCGCGGCTTCGCGGACCAGCCCGGCGTACTGGAACGGCGAACTGGTGATCGGCACCGGCAACCTCATGACGCCGGCGCTCGATGGCGCGTTCGAGGTCGGCCTCAACGCCCGCACCGGGGCGATGCTGTGGCGTACCAAGATCGGCGATAGCGTGGCCATCATCACGGGGTCTGCGACGATCGACAACGGCGTCGTCTACACCGGGATCTCCTCCAAGACCGAGCACACCAACGTCAGCCCGGTATTCCGCGGCTCCGTCGTGGCGCTTGACGCCCGCACCGGCAAGATCCTGTGGACAACCTACATGACGCCCACGGGATTCAACGGCGCCGCGGTGTGGAGCAGCCAGCCGGTCGTCGACCACAAGACGGGCCTGCTCTACGTCACCACCGGCAACAGCTACACCGTTCCGAAGGGCTATTGCCTGAACCCGGGGGATACGCAGTGCACGCGGTTGCCCCCCGACGCCTACATCGACAGCGTGGTGGCCCTGAGCTTGACGACCGGCAAGGTCGCCTGGGCCCACCACACCCTGACCGCCGACACCTGGACGATGTCCGACCCCAACGCCTCGCCCGACTTCGACTTCGGCGCCGGGCCGAACCTCTTCACCACGACGATCCGGGGCAAGAGGACCGATGTGCTGGGCGCTGGCCAGAAGAGCGGCATGTACTATGCTCTGGACCCGGCCAGC
>JAQGIX010000184.1 GCA_028290925.1 Phenylobacterium sp.
GTTCCAGAGCAGGCCGCGGGCGATGTTCATGTTCTCGTAGGTGAAGGTGTACTCCGCCCCGATCAGGGTCGGCAGCTTGCCGATCATCACGTTGAAGTTGGCGCTGGGCTGGATCTTGAGGAAGGCCACCGGCACATAGGTGTAGGCGTGCTGCGTCAGCTTGTCGGACTGGATGTAGGCCGCGCCGAGCGAGGGCAGGGAGTAGGTCCCGGCCTGGACGAAGAATTGCACGAGCCCGTCGGTCTTCTGGACCTCAAGCTGGACGTTGCTGAGATCGAGCTTGAGCTTGTCGGTGTCGCCCGGCACGGGATTGTCCTGGGCGAGCGCCAAGCCGGTGAACTGGCCGCTGAGGTAGATCTTGCCGAAGCCGGTGTCGACGCTCGACGGATTGGCGTTGGCCGAGAGCGGCGGGGTCATCGCCGGCGTCGAGAGCGGATCGGCGTGAGCCACCGACGCCGCCGCCAGCCCTAAGGAGGCCGCCGCCGCGCTAGCGGCCCAGGTGGTCTTCAAGAAATGCATTGTTGTTCCCCTCTTCGCCGGCCTTGTCCCAAGCTTGCGCCTGAGGGCGACCGTGCTCGGCCATGGTCGTGGCGCAGCGCCGCCGATCAACGTCAGGCGCCCGACAATGAGGCGCCGTGTGACGCCTGCCGGATTTTTGGGCGAACGCGGGTCGCGGCGCCATTCGAATGGGCGCCGCCGCTCATAAGGACGGCGTAAGCGTCAGCGTGCGACCTGAGGCGCGAATCCGAGATGGGAGCCGGCGTCCACCAGCAGGGTCTCGCCGGTGACGTGCCGCGCATAGGGCGAAGCCAGGAACACGGTGGCGGCGGCCACGTCCTCGGCGGTGGAGGCGACCTTCAGCGGCGTCCCCGCCGCGGCGTTGGCCCGCACGCGCGCGGCGCCCTGTTCGCCCAACCCCTTGCCGAACCAGGGGGTGTCGATGAAGCCTGGGCAGACCGCGTTGACGCGGATCTTGGGCGCCAATGCGCGCGCCAGCGAGAGCGTCATGGTGGTGAGCGCGCCCTTCGAGGCGGCGTAGGGCACCGAAGAGCCGATGCCGGTGACGCCGGCGATCGAGGCGGTGTTGACCACCGCGCCAGGCTGCGGCGCCGCCTCCAGCAGGCTGCGGCAGGCGCGGACCATCTGGAAGGCGCCCACCACATTGACCGAATAGAGCCGCAGGAAATCGTCGGCCGAGACGGCGTCCATGTCGCCGTGCGCGGCGAAGGTGGTCGTGCCGGCGTTGTTGAACAGCGCGTCGATCCGCCCGAACGGCTCGGCCGCGGCGGCGATCCTGCGGCAGTCGGCGTCGGCGGCCACGTCGCCCTGCACGATGACCGCCGTGGCGCCATGGGCCTCGACCTGACGGGCGGTCTCCTTCGCCTCGTCGGCATTGTGGGCGTAGTTGATCACCACGGCCGTCGCGCCGCGCGCGGCGGTCTCCACATCGATCGCCCGGCCCAGCCCCGTCGAGCCGCCGGTCACCACCACCACGAAATCCTTGAAATCGTCGCCGGCCACGCGCGCCCTCCCTAACTTGCTTGCGGTCTTCCTAGCGAGAAGCGCGGCGGCTGTCTCGGTTGCGGGCGGCCGGCCTTCGGGTCTAAAGCGCGCCCATGGACGACACCCACCTCACCCAGCTGGGCCGTGAGGCCCGCAGCTTCGCGAGCCCGGACGAGGCGGTGCTCGAGCGGGTCGCCAACCCGCAGAAGGGCGCGCTGTACCTCGCCCGCTTCACGGTCCCGGAGTTCACCTCGCTCTGCCCGGTGACCGGCCAGCCGGACTTCGCCCACCTGGTGATCGACTATGCGCCCGGTGATTGGCTGATCGAATCCAAGTCGCTGAAGCTCTACCTCGCCGCGTTCCGCAACCATGGCGCGTTCCACGAGGACTGCACGGTCGCCGTCGGGCGCAGGATCGTCGCCACGGCGGAGCCCAGGTGGCTGAGAATAGGCGGCTATTGGTATCCGCGCGGCGGCATCCCGATAGACGTATTCTGGCAAAGCGGCCCGCCGCCGGAAGGCTTGTGGCTGCCGGACCAGGGCGTTCCAGCTTATCGAGGCCGGGGATAGGCATTCAGCCCAGGCCCCAGTGGACGACGCCAACTAGGCCGCGGTGAAATACTTCTACACGGTAAGTTGATGGACGTATTCGCCTGAGGCCCTTTCCGCGCCCAGAGCATCCACCGGACCGATCATTGAGCCAGGTCCAACTCTCCTCTGAGGCGAAAAGCCGGGCTGCTCGACGCCTCGGCCGCATCAGCGCTTTGCAAACCGGATTAACAGGCATATACCTGGGCTTGCCCAACTCTCCTCGGGCGTGTCACCTCAGGCCGGACGGCGCGATGCGTCGTCCGGCCGTTGTGTTTTTGGGCCTCAGCCTCGCCAGCGGCTGACCAGACCGGCGTCGTCCGGCCGGGCGCGCTCCAGCGGCGATTCCCGCGGCGTGCCGATCAGCATGAAGGCCGCCACCCGCTCCCCATCCTTCAGTCCCAGGATTGCGCCGGCCTCCGGGTCATAGGCGTACCAGTCGGTGATCCAGTTGGCGCCGTAGCCCATGGCCAGCGTCGCATAGAGCAGGGTGGTGGCGACCGCGCCGGCCGAGAGGATCTGCTCCCACTCGGGGATCGGGGTGTCGGGCTTCGGCGCGGAGATCACCGCCACCGCCAGGGGCGGCGCCTTCAGCTTGGCGAGCTTGGCGGCGGCCTGGGCGTCGCCGCTGCTGAGCGCCAGCGCCTCCAGCTGCTCGGCGAAGCGGGCCTTGTCGGCGCCGCGCAGCACGATGAACCGCCAGGGTGAGAGCTTGCCGTGGTCGGGCACGCGGGTGGCCAGGCGCAGCAGCTGGTCGAGCTCCTCCGGCGAGGGCCCGGGCTCGGCCAGGGTGACGGCCGACGTCGAGCGGCGGCGCGCCAGGAACCGCAGCACCTCCGGCGCAGGCTCGACCGGCAGGGGGTCGCCGAATTGCGGGGCAGGTGGCAGGGCCTCGGTCACGCGTCGCTCTCATGGTTTAAGGAACCGATAGGTGGGCCTGTTTATGAGGCCGCGGAAGCCCACCGCAAGGCGAGCCGGAGACTTATGAGCGACAAACCTGACTGGCTGCGCCCGCACGGAAGCCCCTGGACGCGCGGGCCCGAGCGCCTGGCGTTCGAGAACCCGTGGATCAAGCTGACCGAGTGCGCGGCGACCGCGCCCACCGGCCGGCCGGCGAGCTACGGGGTG
>JAQGIX010000189.1 GCA_028290925.1 Phenylobacterium sp.
GTTCTTCATCGACCGGGCGAGCGCCTACGCCAAGGACCGCCAGGTGTTCGGCCGCCCGATCGGCCAGAACCAGGGCGTGCAGTTCCCGATCGCCCGCGCCTACGTCCAGATGACCGCGGCCGCCCACATGGTCGACCATTCGGCGGCGCTGTTCGAGGCCGGCGAGCCCTGCGGGACCGAGGCCAACATGGCCAAGCTCACCGCGTCGGAAGCCTCCTGGTACGCCGCCGACATGGCGCTGCAGACCCACGGCGGCTTCGGCTTCGCCGAGGAGTTCGACATCGAGCGCAAGTTCCGCGAGACGCGGCTTTACCAAGTGGCGCCGATCTCCACGAACCTCATCCTCAGCCACGTGGCCACCCACGTGCTGGACCTGCCGAAGAGCTTCTGATGCCCGAAACGATCAAGCTCGAAGAGCCCGTTCCCGGCGTGGCCGTGGTGGCCTTCAACCGGCCGGAGGTGGCCAATGCGCTGTCCACCCAGATGGGGCTGGAGCTGGTGGAGGCCTGGACGGCGCTCGCCGCCCGCCCCGACCTGCGCTGCGTGATCCTGCGCGGCGAGGGCAAGCACTTCCAGGCCGGCGCCGACCTCAAGGAACGCAACGGCATGACCGATGCGGCCTGGGCCGAGCAGCACAAGGTGTTCGAGGCCATGGTCCGCGCCCAGCTGGCGGTGCCGGTTCCGATCATCGCGGCGGTGAACGGGGCGGCCATGGGCGGCGGCTGCGAGATGGCGCTCGCCTGCGACTTCGCCTACGCGGCCGACACCGCGCGCTTCGGCCTGCCGGAGGTGGGCCTGGGCATCATGCCGGGCCTGGGCGGCACCCAGCTCCTGACCCGCTCGGTGGGCGAGCGCCGCGCCGTGGAGATCCTGGTGAGCGGCCGGCCGCTGTCGGCCCAGGAGGCGCTGGAGGCGGGGATCGTCAACCGGGTGGTCGCGGCCGACCAGCTGATGGTCGCGGTGATGGAGACCGCCACCCGCATCGCCGCCAACGCGCCGCTGTCGGTGCGGGCGCTGAAGCACGTGGTCCATGAGGGCCATTCCATGGACCTGGCGGCCGCGATGGAGCTGGAGCTGGCGCAGTACAACCGGCTGTTCAAGACCACCGACCGCCGCGAGGGGATCGCCAGCTTCAACGAAAAGCGAACCCCGGCGTTTCGCGGCGAGTGAACCAATCGGCCGCCTCGCGCGTAGGGCTGCGAAGAGTGGGAGATTTCCGATGAAGCTTCTCGTCGCCGCCGCGGCCTGCGCCGCGCTCGCGCTGTCCGCCTCCTCCGCCGCCGACGCCAAGGGCTGCCTCAAAGGCGCCGCCGTGGGCGGGGTGGCGGGCCATTTCATGGGCCATCATCCCGTCGCCGGCGCGGCGGTGGGCTGCGCCGTCGGCCACCACCAGGCGACCAAGAAGGCCAAGGCCGCGCAGGCCGCCGCGGCGCAACCCGCGCCCGCCCCGAAGCGCTAGGACCGGCCGTCGCCCGGAGGCCAGCGCGCAGACCGGCTGAGCGGCGGCAGTTTCGGGTCGCTCGGCACGGGATTAGGGTGGGGCTCGGAGGTACGCTGATGGCCTATCTGACCCGACCGATCCGCTCCGCGGCGATCGCCGCCGCGCTGCTCGCCGCCTCGCCCGCACTGGCCCAGACCGCGCCGCCGGACGCCACCATCGACCTGAGCGGCCGCTCGGTCGCCGTGGCGGTGGGGTACACCTGGACGCACGGGACGCTGCGCTATCACGGCAAGGCCTATCCGCTGAACGTCAGCGGCATCTCGGTGTTCGACATGGGGAGCAGCAAGTTCAGCGCCCATGCCGCCGTCTACAACCTGCACCTCGTGCACGACATCAACGGCGTCTACCAGGCCCTGGACGTCGGCGCCGCGGGGGGTGGCGGCGGCGGCAGGCTGGAAAACGATCGGGGCGTGCAGATCCGGATGTACGCCTCGGGCGCCGGCCTGCAGTTCAAGTTGGCCCCCGAGGGGGTGACCATCCATCAGAAGTAGGCGGCGCCGGCGTGTCATCGCTGGGCCGCTTTCGCCAATCGCGGTACTTCTGGCCTCGATGAGGATGCCCGCGCCCGACGTCGAGCTGATCGCCCGCAAGGCCGAGATCCTGCGCGCGCTTCGCAAGCTGGTCCCGGGCGAGGGTGTGATCGGCGAGGCCGACGGGCTGATCCCCTATGAGTCCGACGGGTTGTCCGCCTATCGCCAGACCCCGCTGGCGGTGGTGCTGCCGGAGACCACCGAGCAGGTTTCGGCGGTGCTCGCCTGGTGCCAGGCGAGCGGGGTCAAGGTGGTGCCGCGCGGGGCCGGGACGTCGCTGTCGGGCGGCGCGCTGCCGCTGCAGGACGGCATCATCCTGGGGATGGCCAAGTTCAACCGCATCCTGGACGTGGACTACGACAACCGCTGCGCCGTGGTGCAGCCGGGGGTCACCAACCTGGCGATCAGCGCCGCCGTCCAGGCCGACGGCTTCTACTATGCGCCCGATCCGTCGAGCCAGATCGCCTGCACCATCGGCGGCAATGTGGCGGAGAACTCCGGCGGGGTGCACTGCCTGAAGTACGGGCTGACCACCAACAACCTGCTGGGCTGCGAGCTGGTGCTGATGGACGGCCAGGTGGTGCGGCTGGGCGGCCGCGGCTACGACGCCGCCGGCTACGACCTGCTGGGCCTAGTCACCGGCTCGGAGGGGCTGCTGGGCGTGGTGACCGAAGTCACGGTGCGGCTGCTGCCGACGCCGCAGACGGCGCGGGCGCTGCTGCTGGGCTTCCCCACAGTGGAGGCGGCGGGCGCCACGGTGGGCGACATCATCGCCGCGGGCATCATCCCGGCCGGGCTGGAGATGATGGACAAGCCCGCCATCCAGGCGGCCGAGGCCTTCGTCGAGGCGGGCTATCCGACGCAGGCCGAGGCGCTGCTGATCGTCGAGCTGGACGGACCGGCGGCCGAGTGCGCCGAGCTCGCCGGCCACGTGAAGGCGCTGGCGCACGCCCGGGGCGCGGATTTCATCCGCGTGTCGCGCGACGAAGCGGAACGGCTGAGGTTCTGGGCCGGGCGCAAGGCGGCGTTCCCGGCGGTGGGGCGGCTGTCGCCGGACTACTACTGCATGGACGGCACCATCCCGCGCCGCCAGCTGCCGCATGTGCTGACCCGCATCCACGAGATGAGCCGCCAGTACGGCCTGGGCGTGGCCAACGTGTTCCACGCCGGCGACGGCAACCTACACCCCTTGATCCTCTACGACATCGAGAAGGACGGCGAGCTGGAGCGGGCCGAGGCCTTCGGCGCCGACATCCTGAAGCTCTGCGTGGCGGTGGGCGGGGTGCTGACCGGCGAGCACGGGGTGGGCGTCGAGAAGCGCGACCTGATGGGCGAGATGTTCGACGAGACGGACCTCGCCTGCCAGCAGCGGCTGAAGTGCGCCTTCGATCCAGATTCCCTGCTCAATCCGGGCAAGGTGTTCCCGACGCTGCACCGCTGCGCCGAGCTCGGCCGGGTGCACGTCCACCGCGGGAAGATCGCCTTCCCAGAACTGCCCAGGTTCTGATGTCGGAGACCCTCATCCGCACCCTCGAACCCACCACGCCGGACGAGGTGCTGGAGGCCGTGGCCGAGGCGGCCGCCGGCAAGCGGCGGATCGAGGTGGTGGGCGGCGGGACCAAGCGCGGGGTGGGCAAGGTCGAGCGGCCGGACCTGGTGCTGAGCCTCGCGGCCCTCGACGCCGTGCTCGACTATGCGCCGGAGGAGCTGGTGCTGACCGCGCGGCCGGGGGTCAAGCTGAAGGACCTGGAGAAGCTGGTCGCCTCGGAGGGCCAGATGCTGGCCTTCGAGCCGCCGCGGCTGGCCAAGCTGCTGGGCGCCAAGGGCGAGCCGACCCTGGGCGGGGCGCTGGCCGCCAACCTCTCCGGCCCGAGGCGGGTGCGCGCCGGGGCGGCGCGGGACCACCTGCTGGGCTTCGCCGCGGTGAGCGGCCGGGGCGAGGCCTTCAAGGCCGGCGGCAAGGTGGTGAAGAACGTCACCGGCTACGACATCGCCAAGCTGATGACCGGCTCCTGGGGCACGCTGGCGGTCATGACCGAGGTGACGATCAAGGTCCTGCCCAAGCCGAAGACGGAGGCGACGGTGCTGATCTTCGGCCTGGAGGACCGGCGCGCGGTCGAGGCCATGGCGCGGGCCCTGAACGCGCCGGTGGAGGTCTCGGGCGCGGCCCACCTGCCGGTGGCGATCGCCGCGCGGGCCCCGCTGAAGGCGGAGATGGCGGTGACGGCGCTGAGGCTGGAAGGCTTCGACGCCTCGGTCGCCGCCCGCATCGAGACGCTCGGCCAGGCGCTGAAGGACTTCGGACGGTGTGACGTGCTGCACGCCAAGCTCTCCCGCGACTTCTGGGCCCAGGTCCGTGAGGTGGAGGTGTTCCAGAAGGATCCGCGGCCGCTGTGGCGGGTCTCGGTCCCGCCGGCCTCGGGCTGGCGGATCGGCGAGGCGCTGTCGGGCGAGGTGGTCTACGACTGGGGCGGCGGCCTCGTCTGGGCGCTGTCGGAAGACGCCGCGGCGGTCCGCACCGCGGCCCGCGCCGCCGGCGGACACGCGAGTCTCTGGCGGGGCGAGGCGCCGCTCGCGGCCTTCGAGCCGCTGGACGGGGCGCTCGCGGCTCTGACCGCCCGGGTGAAGGCGGCCTTCGATCCGCACGGCATCCTCAACCCGGGACGACTGGGGGCCTGATGCGCACCGACTTCACCCCCGCCCAGCTGGCCGATCCGGACTATGCGGAGAGTCACGACACGATCCGCAAGTGCGTGCACTGCGGGTTCTGCACGGCGACCTGCCCGACCTATGTGCTGCTGGGCGACGAGCGCGACAGCCCGCGCGGCCGCATCGAGCTGATCCGCGCCATGCTGAAGAAGGGCGGGGCGCCGAGCCGCGACACGGTCACCCACATCGACCGCTGCCTGTCGTGCCTGGCCTGCGCCACCACCTGCCCGTCGGGCGTCGACTACGGCCAGCTGATCGGCCATGCGCGGGCCTATGTGGAGGCGAACTACAAGCGCCCCTGGCCCGAGCGGATCCTGCGCTGGGCGATCCCGGCGGTGATGACCCGGCCCGGACGGCTGCGCGCCGGCCTGGCGCTCGGCCGCGCGGCCCAGGGTTTCACGCCCTGGCTGGAGCGGCTGAAGCTCGGCAGCCTGGTCGCCCTGCTGCGGCTCGTGCCGCCGACGACGAAGACGCCGCGCGGGGTGGGGACCTATCCGGCGGTGGAGGAACGGCGCGGCCGGGTGATCCTGCTGCAGGGTTGCGTCGAGCCCGCCATGGCCCCGCAGGTGCGCGAGGCGGCCATCCGGCTCCTGGCGCGGTCAGGCTTCGACGTGGTGCTGGCGGGCGGCGAGGGGTGCTGCGGGGCGCTCTCCGAGCATCTCGGGCGGCCTGAGGAGGCGTGCGGCCTGGCGCGGCGCAACCTGCGCGCCTGGGAGGAGGCCGGCGAGGTGGACGCCATCGTCACCACCGCCGCCGGCTGCGGCACGACCCTGAAGGGTTACGGCCACCTGCTGGGCGCGGAGGGCGCCGGCGCGGCGGCCAAGGCGCGCGACATCCTGGAATTCCTGGGCGAGGTCGGTTTACCGCCCATCGCCAATCCGCAGGGCTTCAGCGTCGCCTATCACGCGCCCTGCTCGCTGCAGCACGGCCAGCAGGTGAAGGCCGGGCCGGCGCGGCTGCTGGCGGAGGCGGGCTACGATGTCCGCGAGGTTCCGGAAGGTCACCTCTGCTGCGGCTCGGCGGGGGTCTACAACATCCTGCAGCCGGCGCTGGCGACGCAGCTGCGCGACCGCAAGGCGGCCAACATCGCCCGCACCGGCGCGGTGGTGGTGGCCGCCGGCAACGTCGGCTGCATGGCGCAGATCGCGCCCGCGCTGTCGGCCCCGGTGGTGCATCCGGTGGAATTGCTGGACTGGGCCACGGGCGGCCCGCGCCCGGAGGCGCTGGACCGTCTGCAGGTGCGCGGTTAGCGGAGCTCAGATCGCCGCGAAGCAGTCCGCGATGACCTTGTCCGCCGGGATCGGCGCTTCCGCCCCGCCCATGCCGCCCGGAGGCCGGCGGGAGCTTACGAAGTGTCCGAACCCCGGAGGGAACCCCTTCGGGCGGACAGGCTTCTTGGAAATGGACCGGAGGCGCCCGAGCAGGTCGTCGAGAGTCTCGCTCGATCCCGTGAGGTCTGGTTTCAGCTGCCGGTGGGTCATGCCGGCGTTATGCCATTTTCTGCGACATCACGCCACAGCTAACAGATCGTTAACCTGCTTTTTTGGGCGCCGGACTGATTCGTTGACCGAAAATGCCGCTACGGCCAAGGTTCGCCGCCTTACAGTCAAGGTTAGGGTTGCACATGAAACTGTACCAATCGATCGGCCCCAACCCGCGGGTCGTCACCCTGTTCATCGCCGAGAAGGGCCTCGACGTGCCGCGGGTGGACGTCAACCTGATGGGCGGCGAGAACCGCCAGGCGCCGCACCTCGCCCGCAACCCGGCCGGCCAGACGCCGACGCTGGAGCTCGACGACGGGACCTGCCTGGCCGAGATCACCGCCATCTGCGAGTACCTCGAGGAGACGCACCCCTCGCCGGCGCTGATCGGGACCACGCCGGAGGCGCGCGCCGAGACGCGGATGTGGACCCGCCGGGTCGACCTGCGGATCTGCGAGCCGATGGCCAACGGCTTCCGCTTCAGCGAGGGCCTGGACCTGTTCAAGGACCGGGTGCTCTGCGTGCCGGAGGCTTCGCCCGGCCTGAAGGCGATGGCCAGGAATGGTGAGGAATGGCTGGAGGGCCAGCTGAAGGGTCCCTGGATCTGCGGCGAGCGCTTCACCCTGGCCGACATCCTGCTGTTCGCCTTCGTCGAGTTCGGCGGCCAGGTGGGCCAGCCGCTGGATCCCGGCTTCAAGCAGCTGAACGCCTGGTTCGAGCGGGTGAAGGCCCGTCCGAGCGTCAGCGCCGGGGCCTGAGGCGGCCATCGACCGCCGGCCGGGATACCAACCGCCGGCCTGCGGGTTGGGCCAACCGTGAGAGACCCGTGACGAACACCGAGGCCCATCCTCCGGCGGCGGCGCCGGATGGCCTGCCGACGCCCCGACGCTATTGGTCGGTGGCGGCCATCTGGCTGGCCATGGCCATGTCGGTGCTGGATGGGGCGATCGCCAACGTCGCCCTGCCGACCATCGCGCGCGAGCTGCACACCTTGCCGGCCGCCTCCATCTGGATCGTCAACGCCTACCAGCTGGCGATCATCGTCACCCTGCTGCCGCTGGCGGCGCTGGGCGACAAGCTCGGCTACCGGCGGGTCTACATCGCCGGCCTGGCGGTCTTCACCCTGGGCTCGCTGGGCTGCGCGCTCTCCCATACGCTGGCCGAGCTCACCGCCGCGCGCGTGCTGCAGGGCGTGGGGGCCGGCGGGATCATGAGCATCAACGCCGCGCTGGTCCGCTTCACCTATCCGCGGCGGCTGCTGGGCCAGGGCATCGGGCTGAACGCGGTGGTGATCTCGATCTCAGCGGCCATCGGGCCGACGGTGGCCTCGGCGATCCTGTCGGTGGCCTCGTGGCAGTGGCTGTTCGCGGTCAACGTGCCAATCGGGGTCCTCGCCATCGTCATCGCCTCGCGCGCCCTGCCGCGCACCGAAGGCTCCGGCCGGCGGCTGGACGTGGTGGCCGCGATGCTCAACGCCGTGGCCCTCGGCTTCCTCATCTGGGGCGCAGACGGCGTGGTCCGCGAAGGGCTCGGCGTCGGCCTGGCGCGGCTCGGGGTGGGCGCCGTCGCGGCGATCCTGCTGGTCCGGCGCGAGCTCGGCCAGCCCGCGCCGCTGGTGCCCTTCGACCTGCTGCGGATCCCGATCTTCGGACTGTCCGTCGCCACCTCGATCGTCTCGTTCGCCGCCCAGATGCTGGCCTATGTGGCCCTGCCCTTCTACTTCCAGAGCGTGCTCGGCCACAGCGCCGTGCAGACCGGCCTGCTGATGACGCCCTGGCCGCTGGCGACGGGGATCACCGCCCCGATCGCCGGCAAGCTCGCCGACCGCTATCCGGCGGGCCTGCTCGGCGGGATCGGGCTGGGCGTCTTCGCCCTGGGCCTGGCGGCCCTGTCGATGATCCATCCCGGCGCCTCGGACCTGCAGATCATCTGGCGCATGGCGGTGTGCGGCCTGGGCTTCGGGTTCTTCCAGTCGCCGAACAACCGGGCGATGGTCGCCGCCGCGCCGTTGCGCCGGTCGGGCGCGGCGGGCGGCATGCTGGCCACCGCGCGGCTGCTCGGCCAGACGGCGGGCGCGGTGGGCGTTGGGGTGTTCTTCCACCTGGCCGGCATGCGCGCCACCAACCTGGCGCTGATGACCGCCGCCGGCCTCGCGGCCGCGGCCGCAGGCGTCAGCCTGCTGCGCCTGAAGCTCGCGCCGTCGTCGGCCGAAGCGCCGGAAGAGGTCGGCCCGGTCGCCGCCGGACCCTAGCGGTCGGTCTTGGGCGGCGTGACCGCGAAGGGCTGCACGACCGCCTGGAAGTCCGGCAGGGCCTCGCAGGCCTGGCCGTGCGCCGCGAGCGTGGGCCACCGCGCCGGATCGAACACCTCCGGATGGGCCTCGCCCAGGAACCGCAGGACGCAGCCCACCGCGATGTCGGCATGGCCGATCCGCGGGCCGAACCACCAGGGCCCGGCGCGGCCGGCGCGGTCGGCCTCCAGGGTGTCGAGCACGCCGGCGATCTGGCTGCGGCAGCGCTCGACCCAGACGGGCGTGCCGCGCTGGTGGATGGCGCGCTCGTAGACCAGGCTCACCGCCTTGTCCGCGAGGCCGGTGGCCAGCGCGCAGAGCTTCAGCGCCTGGCGCCGTTCGGGCCCGGCGGCGGCGATCAGCGCGCGGTCCGGCCCGGCCTGTTCGTCCAGCCAGTCGAGGATGGCGGAGGACTCGATCAATGCCTCGCCGTCATCGGCGACCAGGGTCGGCACGCGGGTCAGCGGATTGAACGGGAGGATCTTGTCGGCGTCGCCGAACACCGACCAGGGCCGATGCTCATAGGCCATGCCGTAAAGACGCATCGCGACGGCGACGCGGCGCACGAACGGGCTGTCGTACTGGCCGATCAGGATCATCAGCAGGTCCCCCGGATACCGAAGCTTCGCAGATGTGGATCGCGCGGCGAAAACGCCAGTCCTGGCCCGGCGGTTTCTAGCCCACCAGACGGTCGCGGCCTTCCCAGTAGGGCTTGCGCAGCTCGCGGCGCAGCACCTTGCCCGAGGCGTTGCGCGGCAGGACGTCGATGAAGTCCACCGACTTGGGCGCCTTGAAGCCGGCGATCCGCGCCCGCGCCCAGGCGATGACCGCCTCGGGGTCGGGCCGCGCGCCGGCCGCGGGGACCACGATGGCCTTCACCGCCTCGCCCCAGCGCTCGTCCGGCACGCCGATCACCGCGGCGTCGGCGACCCCCGGGCAGCCCAGGATCGCGTTCTCCACCTCCGCCGGATAGATGTTCTCGCCGCCGGAGACGATCATGTCCTTCACCCGGTCGTGGACGAAGACGTAGCCGGCCGCGTCGCGGTAGCCGGCGTCGCCGGTGCGCAGCCAGCCGTCCGCCGAGAGGGTGTCGGCGGTGGCTTCGGGCCGGTTCCAGTAACCGGCCATGACGAGGTCGCCCTTGATGCCGATCTCGCCGATCTCGCCGACCGCGGCCTCGCCCCCGGCTTCGCCCGTGATGCGCACCTGAAGCTCCGGCCAGGCCTGGCCGCAGGAGCGCAGCAGCTCGCCCTGGTGGGCGTCCGGCGCCAGGTAGGTGCCGGCGCCGGTGGTCTCGGTCATGCCGTAGAACTGGATGAAGCCGCAGCCGAAGCGCTCCTTGGCCTTGGCCAGCACCGCCTCGCCGATCGGCGAGGCGCCATAGGCGATGGTCTTGAGGAACGAGAGGTCGGTGGTCTCGATCTCCGGCGTCTGCAGCAGCATGTTGATCATCGCCGGCACCAGGAAGACGTGGGCCACCTTCTCCTGCTCGATCAGGCGCAGCACCTCGGCCGGCCGGAACTCCGGCAGCAGGATCACCCGGCCCCCGGCCGCGAGGCCCGAGAAGCTGATGTTGGTCCCGGCCACGTGGAACAGCGGCATGACGACGAGGACGGTGTCGTCGGGGCCGTAGTTGAAGCCCTCGACCTGGGTCCGCAGGCGCAGGAACGCGGCGTAGTTGACGTTGTTGAGCCGCACGCCCTTGGGCAGGCCGGTGGTGCCGGAGGTGTAGAGCTGCAGGACGTCGTCGGCGAGCTGCGGCGCGGCGGGCGGCGGGGCGGGGGCTGCGTCGCGCAGGGCCTCGTAGCCCTCGAAGCCGGCGGCCACGGCGCCGACCCCGATCAGGCGGATCGGCCGGTCGACCTGGCTCACCACCTGGCGGGCGCAGTCGAAGAACTCAGGCGTGACGAAGAACAGGTCCGCGCCGGAATCCTGCAGGATGAAGGCGATCTCCGGG
>JAQGIX010000220.1 GCA_028290925.1 Phenylobacterium sp.
GCACCGACCTGACCCTGGCGCAGACAGCGCTCGACCAGACGCTGTCCGACCGCGCCACCCTGACCACCCAGGTGGCGATGGACCGCAATGCGCTGGAGCTGCTGGTGGGCGCGCCGGTCGCCGACGCCGACTTGCCGGCCTCCATCGAGAGCGTTGACGGGATGTTGGGCGAAGTCCCGGCGGGGCTGGACTCGGCCATCCTGCTGCGTCGGCCCGACGTGGTGCAGGCGGAGTACTTCCTGCGGGCCGCCAACGCGCAGATCGGCGCGGCGCGCGCGGCGTTCTTCCCGAGCATCAGCCTGACGGGGCTCGCCGGCGCCGCGAGCCCGGCGCTGGGGGCGCTGTTCGCCGGGCGCAATTCCACCTGGACGGCGGGGGTGGCCGGCTCCCTGCCGATCTTCGCAGGCGGGGCCAACGTCGGCGGCCTGGCGCTCGCCAGGGGCGAGCGCAACCTGGCGGTGGCGCAGTACCAGCTGGCGATCCAGACCGCCTTCCGCCAAGTCGCCGACGCCCTGGCGCGGCGGGGCACGATCAAGGACCAGCTGTCGGCACAGGTCGATCTCGAGGCCGCTGCGAGCACCGGGTACAACCTCTTCTATGCGCGCTACCGGGAGGGGATCGATCCCTTCCTGAGCACCCTGATCGCCCAGCGCACACTCTACAGCGCCCGCCAGACCCTGGTGTTGGCGCGGTTCCTTCAGGCCAACAACCTGGTGACGCTCTACCAGACGCTGGGCGGCGACATGCTGATCGACAGCCTGCCGCCGCCGAAGATCGAGTTGACCAGGCCGGCGCGCTAAGCCGCCTCAGGGCGCCTTGCGCAGCTGGGCGTCCAGGCTCCATTCCCCGCCGCCGCCGAACACCAGATAGAGGAAGATGAAGCAGTAGAGGATCGCCTCGCCGCCCTGGTTCACGCCGGGCCAGACGCTCTGCGGGAAGTGAGCCGTGAAGTAGGCCACGGCCATCTCGCCGGCGCAGATGAAGGCGGCGATGCGGGTGAACAGGCCGACCGCGATCAGGGCGCCGCCCACCATCTCGATCGCCGCGGCCGCCATCAGGATCGGGGGCAGGGGATCGGGCGCGCCGGCTTGGGCGATGGGAAAGTGGGCGAGCTTCATCAGGCCGTGCTCGATGAACAGCAGGCCCGCGACGATGCGCAGGAACGAAAGGACGCGCGGCGACCAGACGGTGAGGTTCGGCATCGGTTGTCTCCCGGTGCGGTTGGACGGGGACGCTTACTGCGGGCGAGTCCGCGCCCGGCGGTTTGGTCTCAGGCCGCCCGGCTGGCCCGCAGGTCGGCGTCGACGATGCGCTGCAGGGCCACGTAGTCGGTCTTGCCGGTGCCGAGCACCGGGATTTCCGGCACGCGGATGATCTTGCGCGGCACGGCGATCTCCGGGGCGCCGATCGACTGGGCGTGGCTGACCAGGGGGGCCGCCTCGGCGTCTCTGCGGTCCGTGACCAGCACCAGCCGCTCCCCCTTCTTGGAATCCGGGACCGCCACCACCGCGTGGCGGCCGTCCGGCCACACGGAGGACGCCAGGTCCTCGGCCGCGGTCAGCGAGACCATCTCGCCGCCCACCTTGGCGAAGCGTTTTACCCGACCCAGGATCCTGACCCATTGATCGTCGTCGATCGCGACCACGTCGCCGGTGTCGTGCCAGCCGCCGGCCGGCGCATCGATCCCGCCGTCGGCCCTGAGGTACCCGGCCATGACGTTGGGTCCACGCACATAGAGCCGCCCGCCGCCGGGGATGCCCTCCACCGGCTCCAGCTTGACCTCCATGCCGGGCAGCAGGCCGCCCACCGTACCGCGGCGGTTGTCGGTGGGCTTGTTGACCGCGATCACCGGCGAGGCCTCGGTCGCGCCATAGCCCTCCAGCAACGGCACCGACCCGAACCGCTCGGCGATCAGGTTGTGGGTCTCCTCGCGCACCTTCTCGGCGCCGCAGACCACGAACTTCAGGCCCGAAAGCTCGCCCGGCTCGGCCGAGCGCGCGTACTGGTTCACGAAGGTGTCGGTGGCCAGCAATATCGAGGCCCCGGAATCCTTCACCAGCGATGGGATCTGCTTGATGTGCAGCGGCGAGGGATATTCGAACGCCTTCATGCCGGTCAGGATCGGCAGCAGCACCCCCCCGGTCAGGCCGAAGCAGTGGAAGATCGGCAGCGGATTGAACATCACCCAGGCGGGGTCGAGGTCGATGTGCGCCTCGATCTGGCGGACGTTGGCGATCAGGTTCGCCTGGGTCAGCATCACGCCCCGCGGGGCGCCGAAGCTGCCGGAGGTGAACAGGATCACGCCCGGATCGTCGGGCCTGGTCCTGGCGGCGAACCGCTTGGGGAAGGCGCCCGCCGCGGCCGCATAGAGCTTGTCGGCCAAGCCCACCGTCTCGCGGACCTCTTCGAGGTAGGTGACGGTCGTCAGGGTCTCCAGCGCATCGATCAGGTCGTGCAGCTTGCCCTGCTCGATGAAGCGATGGGCCGTCAGCACCCGCTTGACGCCGGCGAGCTCGCAGGCCGCCTTGAGGTTGCGGATGCCGGAGGTGAAATTCAGCATGGTGGGCACGCGGCCGAAGGCGTGCAGGGCGAAAAAGGTGACAACCCCGGCCGAGCTCGACGGCAGCATCACGCCCACCCGCTCCCCAGGCCGCGTGAAGGCGGCGATCTTGCGGCCCAGGGCGAAGCTGGCCCGGATCAGGTCGGTGTAGCTGAGCGGGTTGCGCTCCTGGTCCTCCAGGATCGGCTTCTTGGCGCCGAAGGTCTGGCGCGCCTCCACCAGGGCGTCGAACAGGGTCGTCTGCGCCTGGCTGGCGTCAAAGGAACGCGACAAGTGCCCACCACCTCCCATCCGTTATCGTTGGGGTCAGCGTAGCGGCTGGCTCGACGGATGAAAAGATTGGTTACAGGGCGTGATCCGCCGCGCGGACCCTAGGTGGCAGGCGCGACCGCGGTGTGTTGCGAATAGCGCGCGATCCAATGCCCGTGCTCGAAGGCGAAGAGGTCGATGGACACCTCTGCGGGCGAACGATGCTGAACCAGGGCTGTGGCGCCGATCAGCCGGACGGTGGATGTGTCTGGCAAGGGGTGGGCGTGCTCGCCGGGGTGCTTGCCGGCATAGGCCTTCGCGATGGCCAGGATCTCCGCCTTCGGACGGCCCTTGCCGGTGGCTCCCACCGACACATAGTCGGGGCTGAGGAGACCATCGAGGGTCTCGGTGTCGCCAGTGACGAAGGCCTCGCTCCAGCGGTTCTCGGCGGCGCGGACGCCGGCCTCGTCCTGGCGCTGCGTCGGCGCGGCCCCGGCCGCGGTGGCCAGCAACAGGGCGGCGAGCCCTGCGACGCTGCTCTTGATCATCGCGAGGCTCCGAGGCGCGGGGACATGGCTTCGCATACCTCAGCTTTGTCCGGGACGAATGTTACAAGCGCTTAAGGTGGGCAGGCGTCGCCGAAGACATGACTTGATCCGGACGCGCGGACCAACGAGCTAAGCGCCATGGCCGGGGTCATCGACAATCTGGGCGAACGCCGCCCGCGTCACCCGGAAAAGCAGAACCGCCCGGACACGCCCCTGTTGCGTAAGCCGGAGTGGCTGCGGGTCCGTGCACCGGGCTCGCCGGGCTACGCCGCCACCCGCGCCATCGTGAAGGAGCACCGCCTCGTCACGGTCTGCGAAGAGGCGGCCTGTCCCAACATCGGCGAGTGCTGGGACAAGAGCCACGCCACCTTCATGATCCTCGGTGAGGTCTGCACCCGGGCCTGCGCCTTCTGCAACGTCGCCACCGGCAAGCCGGACGCGCTGGATCCGGACGAACCGGCCCGGGTCGGCGACGCGGTGGCCAAGATGGGCCTCAAGCACGTGGTCATCACCTCGGTGGACCGCGACGACCTGGCCGACGGCGGGGCCGGGCAGTTCGTGGCGGTGATCCGCGCCATCCGCGCCGCGGCGCCCGCGACCACCATCGAGATCCTGACGCCCGACTTCATGCGCAAGCCGCTGGCCGGGGTCGAGGCGGTGATCGAGGCCAAACCCGACGTCTTCAACCACAACCTGGAGACCGTGCCGCGTCTGTATCTCTCCATCCGTCCGGGCGCCCGCTACTACCACTCGCTGCGCCTGCTGGAGCGCGTGAAGGAGCGCGACCCGACTCAGTTCACCAAGTCGGGCGTTATGGTGGGTCTGGGGGAGAGCAAGGAGGAGGTCATGCAGGTGATGGACGACATGCGCTCGGCCGGCGTCGACTTCATCACCATCGGCCAGTACCTGCAGCCGACCCGCAAGCACGC
>JAQGIX010000441.1 GCA_028290925.1 Phenylobacterium sp.
CTCAAGCGGCTGCTCTACCTCAATGAGCTCTATCGCCAGGTCTTGCCGGTGCACGGGGTCGTCATGCAGTTCGGTGTGCGCTGGGGTCGGGACCTCGCCGCGTTTTCCGGCTTCCGGACGATCTACGAACCCTTCAACATCTCCCGGCTCGTCATTGGGTTTGACACCTTCGAGGGCTTCCCGTCCGTGGACCCGAAGGACGGATCCCACAAGATGATGGTGGAGGGCGGGCTTTCCCTTAGCGAGGGCTATGACGAGGAGCTTGGGGCCCTGTTGGCGGTGCGCCGGGGGCTCGATCCGCTGCCGCACCTGGAGCGGGGCGTCCTGGTGCCGGGCGACGTGACCGAAACCCTGCCGGCCTATCTGAAAAATCACCCCGAGACGATCATCGCCCTCGCCCACTTCGACCTCGATCTCTATGCGCCGACAAAGGTGTGCCTGGAAGCGATCGAACCGCATCTGACGCGCGGCAGCGTCGTCGCCTTCGACGAGCTCGCCAGTGGACTGGCACCGGGGGAGACCGAGGCGCTGCGGGACGCGTGGGGGCTCGGCCGCTACCCGATCCGACGCTCCGTGCTCCACTCCGGCCAATCCTCCTACATCGTGATCGAGTGATCGCGCCTTGATCCCTCCGGTCGAGATCATTGAAGGCCCCGGCCCCGCCTCGGAGACCTTCTTCCTGGACCGGTCGTTCATCGCCTTCCAGGCGAAGGCGCAGGGCAAACGGCTTGTCACCTTCTCTGCGGGCGGGGGCCCGCGGGGCGTCGCCCTGACCCTCGGCGGCGCCGACGGGCAATGGTCGAGCCCGGTGACCGGAGCCTTCGGAGGGCTTGCGGCCGAATGTCATCCGCCCGCAGCGGTCGTGTTCTCGGTCGTGGAGGCCGCGACGACCTGGCTGCGGGGAGAGCCTTCAGCCATCTCCGCCTCGATCCGGTTGCCTCCGGACGGGCTTGACCAGCCCGGCGCGGCGGTCCTCGAGAACGCGCTCCATCGGGCGGGCTGGCGGCTCGGTCAGGCGGATATCAATCACCACCTGGTGGTAGGCTCCCCGGCAAGCTTCCGAGCCGGGCTCGGCGAAACCAAGCGCAAAGGGCTCCGCAGGCTCGAGCACTCTGGTGCGACGGCCGGCGAAGCCGGTCTCGAAGCCTCAAGGACGATCTATGACACCATCGCGGAGAACCGGCTGAGCGTGGGCCATCCGATGACCATGTCCTGGCCTCAGGTCGAGGCCCTGGCCGCCGCCTTCCCCGATCACGTGCAATTCTTCGCAGCGGAACGGGGCGGGACCGTCCTCGCCGGCGCGATCTGCCTGCGGGTCACGCCGAACTGTCTCTACGTCTTCTATTGGGGAGAGCGGCCAGAATTCCGCAAGGAATCGCCGGTCACCGCGCTAGCCGATGGATTGGTCGCGCACGCGCATGAACTCGGAATCGCGATTCTCGACGTCGGCGTTTCCACCGCACATTCGGCGCCCAACGCCGGGCTCATCGCATTCAAGGAAAGTCTGGGTTGCCGGGCCAGCAGTCGGCGGACCTACACCTTGGACGTCGGCTGACGACGCGAGAGGGGGAGCGACTGGCGCGCGCCCGACGTCCACAATAGGTTTTCACTTCCGCGAATCGACCATGTCCAGTCCCCTAGCCCTCATCCTCGAGTTGCCTGTCGTCTCGGATCCCCGCGGCAACCTGTGTTTTGCCGAATCGTCCCGGCACTTGCCGTTCGACATCGCTCGAGTCTACTTCCTCTACGACGTGCCGAGCGGCTCCATGCGGGCCGGTCATGCGCACCTAGCCCTGCAGCAACTCCTGCTTCCGCTCTCCGGCAGCTTCGATGTCAGATTGCATGACGGCCGGCGCGAGGATCGGGTGACCCTGAACCGACCGCACCGCGGTTTGCTTATCCGGCCGGGAATCTGGCGCGAGGTGGACAATTTCTCCTCCGGCGCGATCTGTCTCGTCCTCGCGTCTGCGCACTACGACGAGGCCGATTACATCCGCGATTTCGACGACTTCCTTGCCTACGCCCGCGCATGAAGTTCTTCGATCTTGAGCTCGACCAGCCAGACACCCGGAAAGCGCTCGACGCGGCCTACCGGCGGGTCATGGCGAGCGGCAGGCTGATCCTCGGGCCGGAGCTTGAGGCCTTCGAGGGCGAGTTCGCAGCCTTTTGTGGCAGCGCCCATTGCGCCGGCGTCGGCAATGGTCTCGACGCGCTCAGCCTGGCCCTGCGCGCCGCCGGGATCTCAGCGGGGGACGAGGTCATCGTACCCGCGCACACCTTCGCGGCGACATGGCTCGCGGTGACCGCGGTCGGCGGCCAGCTGAAGCCTGTCGAGGTGGACCCCACAACCTACACCCTGGACCCAGATGCGGTGCGCGCCGCGATCGGCCCGCGAACCAGAGCCGTTATCCCCGTCTCCCTCTATGGCCATCCGGCAGACCTCGATCCCATCATGGCGCTGGCCCGTGAGCACGGCCTGTTCGTTCTGGAGGACGCCGCCCAGAGCCATGGCGCCGGCTACCGTGGACGCCGCGCCGGCGCCACGGCGCACGCCACCGCCTTCAGTTTCTATCCGACCAAGAATCTGGGCGCCCTCGGCGATGCGGGCGCCGTCGTGACCGCGGATCCGGCCCTCGATCGTCGTATCCGGCAGCTCCGCAACTACGGCTCCGAGCGCAAGTACGTCCATGAGATCGAAGGCGTGAACTCGCGCCTCGACGAGCTGCAAGCGGCGTTCCTGAGGGTGCGTCTCGCGCGACTCGAGCGCAACAATGGCCGGCGTCGCGATCTCGCGGACCACTATGCCGAGCAGCTGGGTGATCTTAGCGGCCTCACCTTGCCTTGCGAAGCAGCCTGGGCCGAGCACGTCTATCATCTGTTTGTCGTGCGAACGCCCGAGCGCGATCGGCTCCAGGACGAACTGCGACGAGCCGGCGTGGAGACCTTGATCCACTATCCGGTTCCTTGCCACCTGCAGGCGGCGTTCGCCGATCTCGGCATGAAGGCCGGCGACTTTCCGATCACCGAGACCCTTGCGCAGGAAGTATTGTCGCTTCCCCTCTGGCCCGGGATGGGGAGAGATGGCGTGAACCGGGTCGCCGGAGCGGCGCGCGCTGCGCTCGGCCGCGGCTAGGGCCCGTCGGGGCCCTCGTAGTGCGCCACGAAGCGGTCTAGGTCCGCCCGGAACTCGTCGGTCAACACGTCGCGTTCACGCCGCCCGATCTGTTGGATCAATTCGTCACTGCCCGGGATCATGATGCGAATAGCCGGAATTTGCTTCGCCTGATGGGCATAGGCCTGCTGCAGCCTTGCGGCGCTCGTCAGCGCCTCGTCTCTTCCAACAGTTCCGGCCGAATATTCGCCGCGGAGAAAGAGCTCCCATTCCGCGAATATCAGAGTGAGCTTTGGATTGAACTCCAGCGACGAGTTCTGATCCTTGTGGCGACGAAAGGATCCGACAGGGACGCCGAGCCCCACCGCCGGGCCTTTTCGGCTTGCGTTCAGGAAGAACGCGACGTCGGCCATCACCCTCATCTCGAAGCCGCGGTAATACAGCATGTCCTCGATCGTCAGGCCGACAGCACGATTGATGAGGACGTTTGAGAATTCGCCAATTGGGTTTCTCATTTGCGCCACGATGGAACGCGCCATCCGCGGGTAATCCGCGACGATGAATTCACGCGGCTTGGGCGGGTCGGCGATGATCAGACCTGTGTGATCTATGAGATATCGCTGCGCGAAGCAGAAAGACGTGTCCGGACGCGCGTCCAGTTGCGCGGCCATCTCGACGACTGCATGCGGCATCAATAGGTCGTCATCGAGCAGGAACAGCAGCCGATCCCGCCCGGCGTGATCCCAAAGGCTTCGACAGTTGGCCGCCGCCCCTATGCGGCCGGACGTTCTCACATACCGAATCCGCGGGTCGCGAAATTGCTCGACGATGGGCAGCAGCTCCTCGCCGCCGCTGTCGTCGCTGATGATCAATTCAAAGTCTTCGAGTCCCTGGGTCAGGGCGCTCGCGATGGTCTGGCGAAGAAAGTTCGGACGGAAAGCCGGGATCAGGATGCTGACGGTCAAGAAAGGGGCCCCACCGCGCCACGCCTCCAGCCGGCGCCATCGTCTCGATAACCCGCCGGTCGTATACCCGCTAGGCGAGGAAACTGCTGAACGGCCGCGATTCGCGACGTCCCCCAACTCTATCTGAAACTGCGAGGGGCCGCAGGCTCGAGTCCCTCGTGCGGCGCCACCACGATCCGCGCAATCCACGGGAAATCCAGCCCGCTCGCGGGACGGCGCGGTCAAGCGCGGCCCTTGCGAGACCGGTGCGGGAGCGGATATGGGAAGGTGGACTTCGTGAGGCGAGCCCCGTGTCTACGGTCACGATCGATGACGTTGCCAGGCTCGCGGGCGTTTCCATCAAGACCGTCTCGCGCGTGCTCAACCGCGAACCCTACGTCCGGGACTCCACGCGCGAGCGCGTCGAGGCCGCCGCAGCCGAGCTGGACTACACACCCAATGTGTCGGCCCGGGCGCTGGCGGGCGGTCGCTCCTACCTGATCGCCCTCTATTACGACAATCCGAGCCCCGGCTATGTCGGACAGATCGAGCAGGGCGCCATGGCGGCCTGCCGCCGCGCCGGGCGCCACCTGATCGTCGAGGAGATGCTGGAGATGGGCGCCGGCGTGCAGGACAGCATCGCCGCCTTCCACGCCCGCGTCCGCCCAGACGGCGTGATCCTGACGCCGCCGCTTTGTGATCGGCCCGAGCTGCTCGCCGCCCTGGACGCGGTGAACGCCGCCTACGTGCGCATCGCGCCCTCCTGGGGCCTGGAGCGCAGCCCCTTCGTCTACATGGACGACCGCGCGGCGGCCTTTGAGATGACCGCCTATCTCCAGTCGCTGGGACATCGCGATATCGCGTTCATCGGTGGCCCGCTCGATCACGTCGCCGCCGCGCGCCGCACCGAAGGGTTCTCCGACGCCATGGCCGCGGCCGGCCTGGCGGTGGGCCCCGGGCGTATCCAGCGCGGCGAGTTCAGCTTCCGGTCGGGCTGGGAGGCGGGCGAGCGGCTGTTGCAGGATCCGCAGACGCGGCCCACCGCGATCTTCGCCGGCAACGACGACATGGCGCTCGGCGTCATGGCCGTGGCCAACCGCCTGCACATCGAGATCCCCAGCGACCTGACCCTGGTCGGATTCGATGATTCCCCGAGCGCCCAGGTGGTCTGGCCGCAGCTCACCACGGTGCGCCAGCCGACCGCGGAAATGGCCGCCGTCGCCGCCGAGATCCTGATCGAGCGGAATTCCGCCGACAAGGACACCAGGGGCCGACTGCTCGGCTTCAAGCTGGTAGTCCGCGAGTCCTCCGGGCCGCCCCGCGGCGCCGCCGCGCGGCCCTGAGGCTCCCAGTTGGCGAGATCATCTCAGAGCCTCGCGACTGACAGCGCTGTCCGAACGGCGCCGCCGACGTGGGTGATCTTTCTCCTGGCGCTGGCGGCCGCGCTCCTCGCAGCGGCCGGGCGGGTCGCGGCGGCGGAACGGCCGGCGTGCACCCCGGCGACCGTCGCGGCCCTGCCCCCCGAGGT
>JAQGIX010000274.1 GCA_028290925.1 Phenylobacterium sp.
ACGTCCGCTCGCCGTGATCGAAGGCCCGCTGATGGACGGCATGAACGTGGTCGGCGACCTGTTCGGCGCGGGCAAGATGTTCCTGCCGCAGGTGGTGAAGTCGGCGCGGGTGATGAAGCAGGCGGTGGCCTACCTGATGCCGTTCATGGAGGCCGAGAAGCTGGCCGGCGGCGCCGACCAGCGGCAGGCGGCCGGCAAGATCCTGATGGCGACCGTCAAGGGCGACGTCCACGACATCGGCAAGAACATCGTGGGCGTGGTGCTGGCCTGCAACAACTACGAGGTGATCGACCTGGGCGTCATGGTGCCCGCCGACCGCATCCTCGACGAGGCCGTGGCGCAGAACGTCGACATGGTGGGGCTGTCGGGTCTGATTACCCCGTCGCTGGACGAGATGGCCTTCGTGGCCGGCGAGATGCAGCGGCGCGGCTTCACCATGCCATTGCTGATCGGCGGAGCGACCACGTCGAAGACCCACACGGCGGTGAAGATCGCCCCGAAGTACCAGGCCGGGCCCACCGTCTATACCCTCGACGCCAGCCGGGCGGTGGGCGTGGTTTCGAACCTGCTGTCGCCCACCGAGCGGCCGCGCTTCGAGGCCGAGGTGGCGGCCGACTATGTGAAGGTGCGCGAGCAGTTCGCCCGCGGGCAGAGCGCCCGCGCGCGGCGCAGCCTGGCCGAGGCGCGGGCCAAGGCGTTCTCGGTCGACTGGGCGCCCTACGATCCGCCGAAGCCGACGTTCCTGGGCACGCGGACCTTCACGGCCTACGACCTGAACGAGCTGGCCCGGCACATCGACTGGACGCCGTTCTTCGCCAGCTGGGAGCTGGTGGGGCGCTATCCGGCGATCCTCGAGGACGACGTAGTGGGCGAGGCCGCCTCCGACCTGTTCCGCGACGCCCAGGCCATGCTGGCCCGGATGATCCAGGAGGGGCTGGTGAAGGCGCGCGGCGTCGTCGGCTTCTGGCCGGCCAATGCGGACGGCGACGACATCGTGCTCTATGCCGACGAGACGCGCACCCGCGAGCTCGCCCGGCTGCATACGCTGCGCCAGCAGATGCTGAAGGACGGGGCCAATGTGGCGCTTTCCGACTTCGTGGCGCCGGTGGGGATCCGGCCCGACTATGTGGGCGGCTTCGCGGTGACCGCGGGGCACGGCGAGCTGGAGCTGGCCGAGGCGTTCCGCCAGGCGGGCGACGACTATTCGGCGATCCTCTCGACGGCGCTGGCCGACCGTCTGGCCGAGGCCTTCGCCGAGGCGCTGCACCGCCGCGTGCGCACCGAGCTGTGGGGCTACGCCCCGGACGAACTGTTCAACATTGAAACTTTAATCTCGGAACAATACCGCGGCATCCGCCCGGCCCCCGGCTATCCCGCCCAGCCCGACCACACCGAGAAGACCACGCTGTTCCGGCTGTTGGACGCCACGGCGGCCACCGGCATCGAACTCACCGAAAGCCTGGCCATGACGCCGCCGTCGTCGGTGTCGGGCCTCTATTTCGCGCACCCGGAAGCGCACTACTTCGGGGTGGGGCGCATCGATCGGGACCAGGTGGCGGACTATGCGCGGCGCAAGGGGATGAGCGTCGGCGAGGTGGAGCGGTGGCTGGGGTCGATCCTGAATTATGAGCCCGCCGAAGCGGTGACGGGGTAGGCGCGCGGCGGCCGCGCCGCCTTACCGCCTTGTGAAGGGGCGGGCGGGGCGGCGGTGAGGATCGGGCTCCATATCGTTGGAGGTGGGCGCCACGCCCGCGGTCACCAACGGACCACCGACATGACCCTCAGGGCTCTTGCCATCACCCTCGGCGCCGCCGGGCTGCTCTCGGCCTGCGCCAACACCTCCGGCTACGCCCCGTCGTCCGGCTTCACCCACTCAAGCTTCAACGGCTGGTACGGCGGCGGCTACGGGCCCTATTACGGCGGCTATGGCGGCTACGGCTATGGCGGTTACGGCGGGTCCTGGGGCCCGCAGGGCATCGCCTACCGCAACACCGGCGGCCACGGCTTCGGCCAGGCCGGCCACTTCGGCCATGGCGGCGGCGGCGGTCAGCACGTCGGCGGCCACGGTGGCGGCGGCCAGCATGGCGGCGGGCACGCCGGCGGGCCGGGCCACCCTTGAGCCGCCGGACAAGCAGGTCGCTGGTTGAGGAAGAGAAAAGGGTTTGGCCACACGCCCTGCGCCGGCTCGCCCCCTCCACCATCCGCCGCTGCGCGGGGGAGGTAGGGGGCATCCTTAGGTGTTCGCTTGCGCTTGAGGCTCGGCCCGCACGAACGCCAGCCGCGTCCAGGTCACGCCGGCGGCGCGGTTGACGGGTTGCAGCGAGCCGGTGGCGAGGTTGACGACCGGGGTGAGGCCGCTTTGGGCGGCCAGGGCGATCGTCTCGTCGGGGGTGACCTCGTACATGATGCGGCCGGGCGGGGCCGGGCCGTGGCGGAGCGAGATGGCGAGCACGCCGCCGTCGGCGAGGAGCGCGGCGAGCCTGGGAAGGCCGACGCGGCGCTCGGCCGGGTCGAGGTGCATCCAGACGCCACTCAGGAGGATGAAGTCGAAGGGCTGCTCGGCTCGGGCGCGAAGCTGGTCGAGGTGGGGGAGGCGGTCATTCAGCCAGGTGATCGGCAGGCCTGCGTAGAGCTGCATGGCGCCGGCGCGCAGGGCCTCGGTGGGTTCGACGGCGACGACCTGGTGGCCCATGCCGGCGAAGGTCGCCGAGTCGTGGCCGGGACCGGCGCCGACGTCGAGGATGCGGCTGGGCTGGGTCGGCATCAGGTGCAGGATCGGGGCGTGGACCTCGTCGAAGGGGAGGCGCAGCGCGAGCAGGGCCGGGGCGACCTCGGCGTAGCCGGAGGTTCCGCGCGGTTCGGGCGGGGTCATGCGTCTGCTCCGTTGGCGGCAGGCTAGCTGAGTCCGGAGGTCTTGGAAGCGGCGCCCTGCACCCGCTTGCCCCCTCCACCACTCGCTCTTCGCTATGCTTGGCGAGCAGTCCCCCTCCCGCCGCGGCCCGGGGGAGGTAAGGGCGGCTCAGCGCGAGTTCGCCGGGAAGCAGCCACGCAAGGTGGTGTTGTATCTGTAGCCGAGCGGCGCCTTGCGTCGGTCCAGTTCGATGCGGTCGCCGAGGTTGCACAGCATGGCGCGGGAGATCCGAACCGTGGCCTGACGCTCATCGACCTCCACGCGGACCATGGGCAGTGAACCGACTTGGCTCTCGCTCAGGCCGAAGCCCACGACCATGCCGTAGACCCGTTTCGGCGGGCCGCCGCCGAGACGGTACGCAAGCAAGCCGACGCCCACGGCGATGCAGACAAGGATCCCCAGCAGGAGGCCCAGGTTGTCGCCGGGGCTCTCGCCGGTGATGGCCGCGGTCATCCGCCGGATCGCCGCGGCTTCCTGCCAGGGGCTCAGGTGATCGTCCGGCGGTGGCGGGTGCGATGTCAGGGTCGCCTCGCAAGGTGGCCGTTCTTGCGGTCAAGCTATCCTCCGGACGTGCGGGAGCGCCAGGGCGGAGTTCACAGCCGGCTCAGCCCAGCGGCTTGACCAGCAGCAGGGTGGTGAGGCCGCTGTCCCATTCGCGGTCGGGGTAGCGGTCGGCTTCGCGGTAGCCGCGGGCGGCGTAGAAGGCCTGGCTCGGGACGTTGAAGGTGTCGGTTTCGAGCCGCGCGGCGGGGAAACCGGATCGGGCGATCTCGGCTTCGGCCTTGTCCATCAGCCGGCCGCCGAGGCCGGTGCGGGCATGGTCGGCGCGGACGTGCAGGGCGTTCACGAAGTCGCCGTCCCAGTCGACGAAGCCCACCGCCTGGCCGTCGCGTTCGGCGACCCAGAACCGGAGGCCACGGGCCGCCACGTAGGCGGCGGGCCGGTCCTCGTCGCGGAACGCCTGGGCGGCGGCGGGGCTGACCTGCGGCCGCCAGGTGCTCTCGAAGGTGTCGTGCAGGATGGCGCGGAGGGCCGCTGCGTCGGCGGGGCGGGCGGGGCGGATGAGCACGGTAGCGGTCGGTGGCATGGCGCCATGCTAGCCGGATCGCCGGCCAGGCGTCAGGCGCCGAGGCCCCGGACGGGACCTCGGCGGTCGGAGACGCGGGTCAGCGCGGGCTGACCGGGTTGCCTTGGCGATCGTAATAGACCGGCCGCTGGTCGGCCGGACGGTTGTAGTTGGTGGCGTAGCGCGAGTGGCCACGGCGATAGTAGGCGTGGCGGGGGGCGCTGCTGGTGCAGCCGCTCTTGGCGATCTGGTGGCCGAGCACCGCGCCGCCGAGGCCGCCGATGATCGCCCCGCCGCCGCCGCGCGAGATGGAATTGCCGACCAGGGCGCCGCCGACGCCGCCGATCACCGTCCCGGTGTTGGCGCGGCCGCGACACGAAGCGCTGGCCGCCGTCGGGCCCGCGATCAGCGGCAGGGCGACGAGCGCCGCAAGGGCTGCCGCGCTGAAGGTCTTAGACATGATTGTTGGTCCGATCTGTGATGTCCCCAGCTCTACAACGCGCGGGAACGCGGTCCGGGTGCACGAAAGGGCTGACCTGGACCCGTTGTAAGGAACCGGCGAGGTTGCGGGTTCCCTAGTTCCCGGCGGCGGCGGTGTGCTTGCCGGCGTGGGACATGGGGCCGCCGAAGCGGGCGCGGTTGGCCGGGGTGTCCGGGACCGGGCCGTTGGTGATCGTCTCGGTGGTGTAGCTGGCGGCCTGGCCGTAGCTGGTCGCGGCGGGGGCGACATAGGCGGCCGGCGGGGGCGGCGGGGCGACCACGGCGTAGGCCGGGCCTGTGCGGGTCATGGCGTCGGCGACGGCCAGGCGCACCTGGTCCATGGCGCCGGCCACCGCGACATCCTCGCAGGAGTGGCCGAGGTTGGCGGGGCCCGGGCGCGGTTCGCCGAGCTGGTCGCAGATGTCGCGGGCGGCCGTCTGCACCCGCTGGCGCAGCGCGCGCTGGTCGTTGGCCAGGCGCAGGTCGAGGTCGTCGTAGGCGACCACCCGCGAGAGGCTGGCCGGCGGCTCGCCGCGGCCGTTCCACTGGCCGGTGACGGTGAGCTGCTCGACGGTCTGGGCGAAGGCCGGGGCGGCGCCGGCGGCGGCGAAGGCGGCGACGGCGAGGCTGGCGAAGATCCGGTTCCGCATGATCGCGGCTCCTGGGCGGCGACGCCAAGGGTGCGGCGTCCGAAGGCAGAGCAACAAGCGTGGCGGCGCGAGGGTTCCGGCGGCGAGGGCGATCGCGGGGGCGGCGCGACGTCGCCGGATCGGCTAAAGGACGGGCCGATGGCGCGCTCCGACGACCCGAAACCCTTCGACCTCACCAGCTTCCGCGGGCGGCTGAGGACCTATTGGGACTTCCTGTGGCAAGACCATGCGGTGCTGCGGCTGGGGTTCCGCAACGCCCACTGGGTGTCCGAGGAGCTGGTCAGGACCAACCAGCCGTGGCCGCACCAGCTGGCGGCCTGGAAGGCGCGCGGGATCAAGACCGTGGTCAGCCTGCGCGGCGGGACGGACGGCAGCCACTACGCCATCGAGCAGGCGGCCTGCGCCAGGCTCGGCCTGCGCTTCATCACCTTCCGCCTGGGCTCGCGCGAGGCGCCCAGCACGGCCCAGGTGCTGGCGGCGCAGCGGCTGTTCAGCGAGATCGAATACCCGGCGCTGATCCACTGCAAGTCCGGCTCCGACCGGACCGGCCTGATGGGCGTGCTCTACCTGCACCTGAGGAAGGGCCTGCCGATGCGCCAGGCGCTGGGGCAGCTGGGCCTTCGCTACGGCCATTTGGCGCAGGGCGAGACGGGGGTTTTGGACTATATCTTCCGGCGCTATCAGGCCGAGGGCGAGCGCGAGGGCGCGTCGTTCCTGGACTGGGTGCAGGGGCCGGCGTACGACCCTGCCGCGCTGAAGCAGGCGTACCGCGCCGGCGGCGGCGCGCGGCTCCTGGAACGGCTCTTGAGCCGCGAATAGAAGGGATCATCGCCATGTCCGTCCTGAACTGGGCCAGCCTGGAGGCGGCGGCGCTGCAGACCGATCCGTTCGATCACCTACGGGTGGCCGACGCCCTGCAGCCGGCCGCCGCGGCCGCCCTGCCGGCCGAGTTCCCGGCGGTGTCCGGCCTCGGCTCGTTCTCGCCGAAGGACGCCCCGCCCGGCCCGGTGCTCAGCCAGGCTATCGAGGAGCTGCAATCCGACCGCTTCCGCGCGCTGATGGCGCAGCGCTTCGGCATCGACCTGGAAGGCCGCGCCACCACCGTCACCCTGCGCGGCGAGTGCGGCGAGCGCGACGGCTACATCCACACCGATTCCAAGTCGAAGATCCTCTCGCTGCTGCTCTACCTGAACGAGGACTGGACCAGCCCGGAGGGCCGCCTGCGGCTGCTGCGCAACGGCCGCGACCTGGAGGCCGCGGCGGTGGAGATCCCGCCGACCATGGGCTCGCTCGTGGTGTTCCGCCGCTCGGAGCGCTCCTGGCACGGCCACACGGCCTTCACGGGGCGGCGGCGGTCACTGCAGTTCAACTATGTGCGCTCGGACCGGACCAGCCTGATGAGCGACATCCGGCACCGGGTTTCAGCCCTGATGAAGGGCTGACGCCGGTTCGGAGGAGGCGCCGGGCCGGTCCCAGACCGCGAGCACGCCGAGCTGGGCGAGGGCCGCGAACATGCGGTGCAGGTTGGCGAAGTTCTCGGCGTTGAAGGCGATCATCGCCGGGCGGGCCAGGGCCTCGGCCGGGGCCACCAGGCCGCCCGTCACCCGCACGCACAGGCCGCGCGCCAGGAGCTCGGCGGTGTGGCGGCGCACGGTCTCGACGGGCAGGCCGAGGCGGTGCGCGGCGGCGGTGATGCTCACCGGGCGGCGATGCTTGTCGGCGACGAAATCCTCGGGCGAGACGCCTTCGCCGCCGCGCATGTCGAAGGGTAGGTGCTCGGTGTTGCCGCGCACGACCTCGGTCAGGACGATGCCCGCCAGCAGATCGCCCAGCGCGCGCATCATGGTCTCGATGACCCGCAGCGCATAGTCGGTGGACACCCGCGCAACCGTGCGCAGCGGGACCAGGTCGGCCCCCAGCTCGACGCTGGGCGGCGGCAGGTCCTTCAGGAGGCCGAGGTCGCGCAGCTGGTAGTAGAAGGCGCGCAGCCGCTCGTAGCCGCGGAAGGAGTCCTCGAAGTACTGCGGCGAGTTCACCACGGCGGTGGGCACGATCACCCCGCCCTCCACCGCCCGGCAGAGGCCCTGGTCGACGAGGCCCTTCACCCGGCGCCGCACCGTCTCGAACGGCAGGCCGAGCGAGGTGGCCAGCGCGTTGACGCTCACCGGGCGGCGCATGGCATCCGGCGGCGGATGGTCCGGCGCGGCATAGGCCACCTGCAGGTCGGCCTGGCGGGTGATGGTGGTGACGTTGGCCTGGCTGATCGTCGAGAACAGCAGCAGGTCGAGGAGGTGGCGCTCGCCGCGGAAGATGGCGATCACGTCCAGCAGGTAGGCCATCGCCAGCCGGTTGGTCAGCCGGGCGTCGGCCAGCGGCGAGCCTTGTCTCGCGACTTCGGCGTGGCCCTGGGGCATCGACATGCGGAACAACTCGTAACTGATTCGAAGAACATTGGTCGTCGGGCAGCTCAGCCGTGTCAACCAGCGCGCTGACCACCGTGGGGAACCGCGACGTTCGGGCGCAGGCCGCCTGAGGGCGCTTACGGCGCCGTCAGCGCGAGGCGCCAAGCCTCGCCCTCACGGACCACGTGGCCGGCCGTGGGGCTGGCGAAATGGGTGCCGATCACCAGCACCGGCGAGCCCTCCAGCGCCTGGAACACCCGCCGGCGGGTGGCGGTGGAGGCGGCCTGGTCGAAGTCGGCGGAGGAGGCCCATTCCGGATGGGCGAGCTGGCAGGGGTGGTGGGCGAAGTCGCCGGTGATCAGCGCCTCGGCGCCCGCGGAGCGGATGCGGATCGAGACGTGGCCGGGGGTATGGCCGAGGGTGGGCTCCAGGCTGACCTCCGGGCAGACCTGATGGTCGGTCTCCACCAGGTCGACGAGCCCGGCGTCGAACACCGGCTTGACGCTGTCGTGGAAGGGCGAGCGCTCGGGATGCTCGGTCCGGGCTTCCTCGGCCTGCCAATACTCGAACTCGGTCCGGCCGATCAGGTAGCGGGCCCTGGGGAAGGTCGGGACCCAATGACCCTGCACGAGCCGGGTGTTCCAGCCCACGTGGTCGACGTGCAGGTGGGTGCAGAGCACGGTGTCGATGGTCTCGGGCGCGAAGCCCGCGGCCGCCAGGTCCTCGAGGAAATCGGTCTGCAGGTTCGACCAGGCGGGGATGTCGCGCTGCTTGTCGTTGCCGATGCAGGTGTCGACGACGATCCGCCGGCTGGGCGTCTCGACAACCAGGGCGTGGATGCTCAGGCGCAGCCGTCCGGTCTCGTCGGCGAAGTGGGGGGCCAGCCAGCCGATCTCGCGGATCACCTCGGGCGTCGCCTGGGGCAGGATGAAGCGCGAGCCGCCGGTCGCCTCCAGCTCGAGGATGCGGGTGACCGTGACCTCGCCGATGCGCCACTTCAGCATGGTGGAGCTCCTTCCCGAGCGTGTTAACCACAGTCTAGAGCCGCCTGCGGCATCCCGCCATCTGCACCGTTGTCTGCGGCTCTGGCTTTGTAGCCGCGAGGGGTGGTCGAGCTGGTGGAATGGGGGGCGTCGTGCCCGAAGCGACCTATGTGACGTTCGTATCGAAGGCCCAGCGGGCCAAGCTGCGCGCGATGTTGCAGACCGAGGACATGGGCGAGCTGAGCTGGCGGGAGAAGAAGAGCCTGTTCGGCTCGGAGTTCTATTTCTCCGGCCCCCCGACGCTGGCCCGCCAGGCCCACGCCTACGTCAACAAATGGCTGTCCGGCCGCTAGGCGAGCTCGGGCGGCGGATCGGGGCCGACGTGCCCTGGTCGGTGGCCTGGACCGGCGAGCAGGCGTTCCGCGTGCAGCCGTCAACGGATTTCCCGGGGCTTTTCGAGCTCGACCAGCGCCAGGCGCCGGGCGAGGGCGAGCCGAATTTCGCCGCCGTGCACGTCACCCGCCAGCGGCGCGGGATGATCGATCTGCTCTGCCATATCTGCGGCCGGCCCACCCCGGTCGGCGACCGCTGGGTGTTCCCGGTGGCCTCGGGCGGCATGGTGACCATGCAGGACGGCTCGGTGGGCTGGGGCTGCAACGTGCCGCCGGTGCACGGCGCCTGCGCCGAGATCGCCCGAGGGGAATGCCCGCATCTGTCGCACCTGGTCGAAGCGCCCCTGCGGTGCGGCGACGACGAGGGCCGGCTGATCCACCGGACCGACGTGACGCCAGGGCTGGAGACGATCGCCGCGACCCTGCCGCCGGGCCGCGAGGTGGTGTTCTCCTGCTACCGGCTCTACGGGCCGGCGTTCACCGCCGAGGTGGAGCAGGCGCGGGCCGACTGGGAGCGCGCCGCGCGGGCCCGGCGTAGGGCGGGGGCGGCGCCGGCCTGACGCTCGCCGAGCTTGGCCTTTGGGTGTTAGGCTCCCCCTCAACAAGACCTTGAGGGAGGTAGGGCATGGCCCGCAAACATCTGGCGGCGGCGCTCGCCGCCTTGACCATCGGCCTGACCGGCGCCGCGGCGATCGCGGCCACGGCGGTCCCACCGAACATCGCCGCGGGACTGGCCGACAAGGGCCGGCCAGCGGCCGACGTCAGCCGCGACGCGGCGCGCCATCCCGGCGAGATGCTCGCCTGGGCCGGCGTGCAGCCGGGCGCCAAGGTCGCCGACTTCATCATGGGCGGCGGATATTTCACCCGCGTGCTGGCCGTGGCGGTGGGGCCGAAGGGCCACGTCTGGGCCTACCAGCCGACGGAGTTCATCAAGTTCCGCGCGGCCTATGGCGACGAGCAGAAGGCGGTCGTGGGGGCCTATCCCAACGTGACGCCGATCACCGCCTCGTTCGCCGACCTGAAGCTGCCGGACGGACTCGACATGGTCATGACCGTGCAGAACTACCACGACCTGCACCTGAAGCCGTTCGCAGCCGACAACGCCGCCAAGATGAACGCCGAGATCTTCCGGGCGCTGAAGCCCGGCGGGACCTATCTGGTGGTCGACCATGTGGGCCCGGCCGGGGCGGAGACCCCCGACAAGCTGCACCGCATCGACCCGGCGCAGATCAAGACCGAGGTGGCCGCGGCGGGCTTCCGGCTGGCCGGCGAGAGCGAGTTGTTGCGCAATCCGTCCGACCCGCACACGGCCCTGGTCTTCGATCCTTCGATCCGCGGCAAGACCGACCAGGTGATCCTGAAGTTCGTGAAGCCGAAGACGTAGGATCTAGGGCCGACGGCAGGGGCCAAGGACGCCTCAAGACATTGAACCACGGAACTCACGGAACACACGGAAGGAGCATGTTCCGTGGATTTCCGTGTGTTCCGTGGTTTGAAAAAGGGCAGCGCTTCGCGCCGCGGCGGCGAGGTCCGAGAAACCCCTCATCCGACCTGCTTCGCAGGCCATCTTTTCCCGCAACCGTCGAGCAGGGCGCGGCGCACATTACATTGAAGTCATGAATTACGTTTAAGTAAGTTTGTGAATTCGAGGTCATTACTCAGGCTTAAGAAGACTTCGCAGAAGCATAGACCTACATCGTTCCCGTCGGCGGCGAGCCGCCCAGCCATTCGAACTTTGAGGGAATGATCATGTCGAACTTCGTCACCCGGATCGCCGGCGTCGCCACCCTGGCGCTCGCCGTCCTGCCCGTCGTCGCGCTCGCCTCCAACGCCCACGGCGCGCCGCGCGCCGTGAAGGTGGCGGTCGCCGACCTGGACACCGGCTCCAAGGCCGGCATGGCCGCCTTCGACAAGCGCGTGCAGCTGGCCAGCCGGAAGATCTGCAGCGACGAGCGCACGCTCGCCGGCCAGCAGAACTGCGCGCTGGGTGTGCGCCTGGAAGCCCGCGAAAAGCTCACCGCCTATCTCGACGCCCGGTCCGCCCCGACCGAGGTCGCCGCCCGCTAGCCTCCCCCAAACAGGTGCGGACACGGCTGAAGGGCTCGCCAGCCTCCCCTCGCGGGCCCTTTTCGTTTGGCTAGAGCCAGCCGGAGCGACGGAAAGCGGCGAACAGCACGCCGCAGATGCCGGCGATCATGACGAGCGTCAGCGGATAGCCCAGCCGCCAGTGCAGCTCGGGCATGAACTCGAAGTTCATCCCGTAGATGCCGGCGATGGCGGTGGGCACCGCCAGGATCGCGGCCCAGGCGGCGAGCTTGCGGGTGATGATCCCCTGGCGCTGCTGTTCCAGCAGGGTGGAGACCTCGAACACCGAGGACAGCACGTCGCGCAGCCCTTCCACGCGGCCGGCCACCCGGCGGACGTGGTCGGCCACGTCGCGGAAGTAGGGGCGCACGTCGGCGTCGAGGCCGGGGAGGTTGAGGTGCTCCAGCTTGCTGGCCACCTCCTCCATGGGCCCGAGGATGCGGCGGAAGCGCAGCAGCTCGCTGCGCAGCAGGAAGATGCGCCGCACGTCGGCGCGGGCGAGGAAGGCGTCGAGGGCGCGGGTCTCGATGGTCAGCACCGCCTCCTCGATCTCCTCGACGATGGGCATGTAGCCGTCGACGATGAAGTCCAGGATGCCGTGCACGACGTAGTCGGGGCCGTGGCTGAGCAGCGCAGGGGCGGCCTCAAGGTGGGCCCGCAGCGCGGTGTGGGCGCGGGCCGAGCCGTGGCGCACGGAGACCACATAGCTCTTGCCCATGAAGACGTGGGTCTCGCCGTAGCGGATCCGGTCGCCGGCCAGCTCGGCGGTGCGGGCGACCACGAACAGCTCGTGGCCATAGACCTCGACCTTGGGCAGCTGGTGGGCGGCGAGCGCGTCCTCGACGGCGAGCGGGTGCAGCTTGAACTTCCTGGCGAGCAGCCGGAGCTCGGCCTCGTCGGGATCATGGAGGCCGATCCAGACGAACTCGCCGGGGCGCAGCGCCAGGCCGGCCTCGGTGAGCGGTGCTTCGCGCACCCGCTGGCCCTTGCGATAGACGTAGGCTGAGACGACGGTCATGGGCGCCAGCTTTGGCTCATCGGCCCTCGCGCAGGAAGAGGCCGAAGGTCAGCGCGATCCCCAGCAGCACGACGAAGCCGCGGATCAGCCGCTCGTCGACGCGGCGCAGGGCGTGCGCGCCCAGATACCCCCCGCCGATCGCTCCGGCGGCGACGACGGCCACCCGCAGCCAGGGGATGTGCGGCGTGAACAGGAAGATCGCCACCGCCGCGGCGTTCATCACCGCGGCCAGCACGTTCTTGGTGGAGCCGGCGGCGCGCACGGACAGGCCCGCCGCGGTGAGCGCGGCCAGCATCAGGAAGCCGATGCCGCCGCCGAAGTAGCCGCCGTAGACCGCGATCAGGAACTGGATGATCGCCGCCGCGCGGGGCGACAGGTGCGGGCCGGCTTCGACCCGGCGGCGGCCGAAGCTGCCCCAGGCGAAGAGGGCGGTGGCGAACAGCACCAGCCAGGGCACCAGCCGGGCGAAGAAGATCGAGGGGGTGAGCAGCAGCAGCCCGGCCCCCAGGGCCCCGCCCGCCAGGCTGATGGCCGCCAGGACGCGGAAGGAAAGGCCCGCCACATCGGAGACCTGCCGGCGGCCCACCCAGCTGGTGGTCACCTGGCCGGGGAACAGCGCGATGGTCGAGGCGATGTTGGCGCCGCGCGCATCGAGGCCTGAGAGGATCAGGGCCGGCAGGGTCACGAAGGAGCCGCCGCCGGCCAGCGCATTCTGCACGCCGGCCCAGACAGCGACGGCGAAGAGCAGCCAGAGCATGGCCGGTCCGTAGCGTCAGAGGTGAGCCGTGGCCAGAGGGACTTGCCCTCCCCAATCATGGGGAGGGGGGCCATCGGCCGAAGAGCCGATGGTGGGAGGGGCAAGCCGGCGCCGTGCGCTTGGCTCGCCCCCTCCGTCACCCGCTCTGGGGCGGGCGACACCTCCCCCGCTGCGCAGGGGAGGAAAAGGAGTCACGTCTTCGGCGTGCGGCGCCAGACGAGGCTGTCGTGGGGGGTGTCGCCGAAGGAGCGGGCCTCGCTGGCGATCGCCTGCGGTCGCGTGTGCGGGACCTGGCGGTCGGTGATGCGGGCCAGGCGACGCTCGGCGCGGATCAGCCAGACCTCCGCCTCGTCGATCAGGGCGACGCGCTCGCGCTCGTCGGTCACCGCGCCGGCCCGCGCGAAGGCGCGGTCGGCCTCCGCGAGGCAGCGCTTGACGTCGTCATAGCGGCGGTCGCGGTCCTCGGTCTCCATGATCGGATAACAACGGGCAAGACGCGCGGCGGTTCGGCCAAACACATTTGATCAGGCGTCGCGCCGCGCGAAGGTGAACATGGTCCAGACCGTGGTGAGCGCCAGCCAGGCGCTCACGAACGGATGCACGGCGGCGAAATCCAAGGCGCCTCCGAGCAGGTGTTGCAAACTGTCCATCGCGGTCTCCCCGGCAAGGTGGAGCCGTCCCTCGATGCCGCGATCATCGTCGACAAGCGTTCACCATCCGCCAACAGGGGCGGTTAACACGGCTTCAGCATGTTGGGGGCGGGGCCTTGGGGGTCACCAGATCGTGGGGCGCACATTCACCTAGTTAAGTGCGCGGGCTGGCGCGGGGGCGCGAGATAACGTTGATCGGAGGACGGATCAACGTGCGCTATTATCGGATCTACGGCCTGGGGTTGGGCGGCCGTTTCGTGTCGATGCACGAGGTGGAACGCGACAGCGACGAACAGGCCTTGGCGGAGGCTCGCAGCCTCCTGCCCACCGGGGAATTCGAACTCTGGGAACGCGGGCGTTTCGTGGCGCGCGTGAAGACGACGGACGTTTTCCAGGCGCCGGGCGCCGCGCCCTAACGCCAGCCCGCCACCGCCGCGCGAGCCCCCTCCGCGACCGCGGCGCCGCCCAGATGCAGGTAGTTGGGGTTGAAGCCGGCCAGGGCTTCCAGCCCCGCCACGTCGAGCACCTTGAGCACATGGCCGCGCCAACTGATCAGGCCATCGTCGCGCAACTGCTGGATCACCCGGTTGACGTGGACCGCGGACAGGCCGGCGCTGTCGGCCAGGTCGGTCTGCGAGAGCGGGAAGTCCATGGTGTCGTCATCGGCCATGCCGACCGCGCCCAGCCGCACGCGGACCTCGCAGAACATGTGGGCGATCTGCCGGTGCGCCGGCCGGCGGCCCATGGTCACCAGCCACTCGCGCAGGACCGCCTCGTCCACCAGCGTGGCCCACCACAGGGCGTGGGCCAGGGTCGGACGGTTCTCGGTGAGCACGTCCAGGCGATCGCGGGGCAGGAAGGCGATGGTCGAGGGGGTGAGGGTGGAGATGGAGTGATCCATCTCGCCGAGCAGGGAGACATGCAGGTCGCAGAAGTCGCCGGGCACCAGCCAGGCCATGATCTGGCGGCCGCCGTCGGGCAGGGTCTTGTAGCGGCAGGCGAAGCCCTTCAGCACCACGTGGACATGGGCCGGCGCGTCGCCTTCGCTGATCAGGTCCTGGTGGCCGTCCACGTCTTCGGCGCCGGCGATCAGGCTCTCGAGCAGGCCCTTCTCTTCGTCGGACAGGCGGGCGCCGTACTCAAGCTTGCGGACGAGCGGGTTCACCATCGGATCTCACGCTCCTCATCTGCGCCTCGCAGTTTAACCTATGTTGGCCTTTGAAGGGAAAAAACCCGGTAGAGTCACATGCTTATCGGCCGGACCCACCCCGGGGCATTCCTAGTCTCTTGGCCTCCCGCCCCAGTTCGGGAGACCACGTGTCGGCGCCCAGCCAATCGCTTGCGGAACACGACCGGCTTATCGCCAAACTCGAAAGCATCGGCACGCTGACGCTCGAGGAACGGGCCGCGATCAAGGCCCTGCCGCTCCGGGTGCGCCAGATCGCCGAGGACACCGACATCGTCCGCGATGGCGACACGCCCACCGAGAGCTGCCTGCTCGTGGAGGGGTTCCTCTGCCGCTACAAGATGCTGCCGGACGGCGGCCGGCAGATCCTGGCGATCCACACCGCCGGCGACATCCCCGACCTGCAGAGCCTGCAGCTGAAGGTGATGGACCACAGCCTCGGCTCACTGACGCCGTGCAAGGTGGCCTTCATCTCCCACGCCGCGCTGCACGACATCACCCGCGCCCACCCCGGGGTCATGGCGCTGTTCTGGCGCGACACCCTGATCGATGCGGCGATTTTCCGCGAATGGCTGACCGGGGTCGGGCGGCGCTCGGCGCACCAGCGGATCGCCCACCTGATCTGCGAGATCCACCTGCGGCTGAAGGTGGTGGGGCTGACCGACGACGACGGCTTCGAGCTGCCGATCACCCAGGCGGAACTGGCCGACGCCCTGGGGCTTTCCACCGTGCACGTGAACCGCGTGCTGCAGGACCTGCGGCGCGACGGGCTGATCGCCTCGCGCGGAAAATTCCTGGCTGTCACCGATTGGCGAAGGCTAGAGCAGGCGGGCGGGTTCGATCCGCGCTATCTTCACGTCCGCTGAGCGGAGGCCGATGAACCTGATCCTTCAGCCGGTCATGGTCGACACCGGTGAAGAGGGCGAAGCCTGCCTGGTCTTCGCCGAGGGATGGCTGGTGGCCGTGCTGGTGCGGCTGTCGGACAATCACGCGGGCGCCGAGGGGTTCTGGTTCCTGGAGAAAGGGTTCGGCCGCCTGGACTGTCCGGACCCGCCGAGCTTCTCGGATCTGGAGTGCGCCCAGCAATGGATCCGCGAGCACCTCGAGATCCACCGCCCGCCGCGCTGGCCTGGCGATCAGGGCCACACTTAACCTAGTTTATTCGACGTGCGGCCGAGCCGTGGTTTCGAAGACCAATGGTCGGGCGATTCGTTGAAACACTTGAGCTGTACGGCCGGCTGTCCGACGCCGACCGCGAGGCGGTCGCGGCCTTGCCGGGCGCCGTGCGCCGGTTCGAGGCCGGCGAGGACATCGTCAGCGAGGGCGATGCGCCGTCGCAATGCCGGCTGCTGCTTTCGGGGCTGGCCTTCCGCCACAAGACCCTGCGCGACGGCCGCCGGCAGATCATGAGCTTCCACGTGCCCGGCGAGATCTGCGACCTGGAGGGCCTGCTGCTGGCCATGGACCACAGCGTCACGGCGCTCAGCCGCGCGGACGTGAGCTTCATCCCTCACGCGGCGATGGAGGCGCTGCTGGACGGCCATCCGCAGGTCGCCAAGGCGCTGTGGCGGACCGAGCTGGTGGAGAACGCCGTGGCCCGGGAGTGGATGGTCGGCATGGGCCGCCGCTCGGCCTATGCGCGGATCGCCCACCTGTTCTGCGAAATGTACGCCCGGCTGCGCGCCATCGGGCTCGTGGAAGGCGCCCGCTGCTGGTTCCCGATCACCCAGACCCATCTGAGCGACGCGCTGGGCCTGTCGGTGGTGCACACCAACCGGGTGCTGCAGGCCCTGAGGGGCGAGGGCCTGCTGTCGTTCCGCGGCGGCATGCTGACCGTCCACGACTGGCAGGGCCTCAAGGCCGCCGGCGAGTTCGACGCGAGCTACCTGCATCTGAAGGCCGACCCGGTCTAGCACCGCCCTCGGACGCGCGAATCTCCGCGGCGCCGCGGGATCGGGCGGCAAGCTTGGGCGTTGAGGGTAGAGCCGAGCTTCGTCGGTTCGGCGAGGACGACATCGCGGGACGGCGATCATGGTTGCGACCCTTTCCAAGGCTCTCACCAGCCGCGCGGCCGGACCGGCCGCCTCGGCGCTCGCGGTGGTCCTGGCCGGCCTGCTCGCCGTTTCCTGGACGCAGGCCGCGCGGCGGGAATCCGTGCTGAAGGCCCAGGTGGGCGCGCTGGCCGCGCGCAGCGAGCAGGCCAACCTCTACTGGCGGGCGCAGCTCTCCACCTGCCGCGCCGAGGCCGCCACTCCCGCCCCGCCGCAGGGCCGGATCACCCGGGTCA
>JAQGIX010000298.1 GCA_028290925.1 Phenylobacterium sp.
AGGCCGCGGCGGATGGGTGAGAGGGCTGCAACCCCCTCCGGCCCCCTGGGCCACCTCCCCCTGACCGCGCTGCGCGCTGGGGGAGGAACTCTAGCGCTCGCCGTCTGCCTCACCGCCTGCGCGCCGAAGACCGCGCCGCCGCCGCAAGCCGCCCAGCTGGACTGCGCCCAGTCCTTCGAGGCCCAGACCGCGCGCATCACCGCCCAGCCGGGCCTGGTCCCCGCGCCCAAGGACCCGGCCGAGCCCTACCGCTTCTATTCCATGGCCGACGGGGCCACCTCCTACCTGGTCACCGAGCCCGGCGCGCCCGGCCATCCGGCGATCATGATGCAGCGCGCCCACGGCAAGCAGGTGGTGACCACCGGCTGCCGCTACGGCGACGCCGCCGGCTACCGGCAGCTGCTGGCCTACCTCGACAGCCTGAAGGCCTGGCATAGATGAGCGGCTTCCACCTGGCCCAGCTGAACGTCGCCCGGCTCGCCGCCCCCTACGAGTCGCCGCAGATCGCCGGCTTCCGCGACAACCTCGACCGCATCAATGCGCTGGCCGAAGACTCCCCCGGCTTCGTCTGGCGCGCGGTCGGGACCGGCTTCGATTCCGACAAGCCCGGCGGCGATATCGACCCGCTGATCCTGCCCAACATGAGCGTCTGGGAAAGCGCCGAGGCGCTGGCCGCCTTCGTCTACCGCTCCGGCCACATGGCCATCTTCAAGGCGCGCCACGACTGGTTCGAGCCGATCACCCAGGCGAGCTTCGTCCTGTGGTGGATTCCCGCCGGAACCTTGCCGACCCGCCTTGACGCCTTCGCTCGCCTCGACCACCTGAGGGCCCACGGCCCCTCGTCCCACGCCTTCGATTTCCGCACGCGCTTCCCCGCGCCCGCCCTGATCGACTCCATGAAAGCCGCGCCATGAAAGCAGCCGTCATCGTCTTCCCCGGCTCCAACTGCGACCGCGACTGCAAGGTCGCCATCGAGCGCTCCACAGGCGCCGAGGTGGCCATGGTCTGGCACCAGGACACCGCCCTGCCGGCCGGCGTCGACCTCGTCGTCCTGCCCGGCGGCTTCGCCTACGGCGACTACCTGCGCTGCGGGGCCATGGCCGCGCTCTCGCCGATCATGGCCGACGTCAAGGCGGCCGCCGGCCGCGGCGTCGCCACCGTCGGCATCTGCAACGGCTTCCAGGTGCTCTGCGAGGCGGGAATGCTGCCCGGCGCCCTGCTGCGCAACGACCACCTGAAGTACAACTGCAAGGCCGTGGAGCTGGAGGTCACCAACGCCCAGACCCGCTTCACCGCCGGCTACAAGGGCCGCCGCCAGGCGGTGATGACGGTCGGCAACGGCGAGGGCAATTTCTTCGCCGACGAGCCGACCCTGGAGCGCCTCGAAGGCGAGGGCCAGGTGGTGTTCCGCTATGTGAACAACCCCAACGGCTCGGCGCGCGGCATCGCCGGCATCGTCAACCCGGCCGGCAATGTGCTGGGCCTCATGCCCCACCCCGACCGCGCCTTCGAGCCCGAACTCGGCTCCGCCGACGGCGCCATCCTGTTCCAGAGCGCGCTGGCCAGCGCCTGACAGCGCGGCGGATACGGCAAGGGCCGGGACCCTCCGGCTCCGGCCCTCCGTTCATTTGAGTTTCGACGGGCTAGCGCTGCTTGTCGCCGCCCATCTGCTTGGACTTGTCGCCGCTGGACGGATTGCTGGGCTGCGCTTGGCGGTCCTGCTGTTGCGGGCGTCCGCCTTCCTGCTGCTGTTGCGGCTCTCGCCGTTGCGGCTGCGGTTGTTGGGGTTTGTTGTCAGCCATGCCTCACCTTTTGGGTTGCGGCGCCTGATGGCGTCAGCGACGCCGGACCAACCGGCCGCCCGGCCGATTGTTCCCCCTGTCGCGCCCCCTATCGCCCTGGCCCGCGAAGACCGCTAGAAGCCCCGCCATGAGCCCCCAGCAGCCCAAGTCCATGGCCGACACGGCCGCCGAATACGGCCTCGCCGCCGAGGAGTACGAGCGCATCGTCGCGCGCCTGAACCGCGAGCCCAACCACCTGGAGCTGGGCGTCTTTTCGGTGATGTGGTCCGAGCACTGCTCCTACAAGTCGTCGCGCAAGCAGCTCGGCAAGTTCCCCACCAGCGGCCCCCGCGTCATCCAGGGGCCGGGCGAGAACGCCGGCGTCATCGACATCGGTGACGGCCAGGCCTGCGTCTTCAAGATGGAGTCGCATAACCACCCCTCGTTCATCGAGCCCTACCAGGGCGCGGCCACCGGCGTCGGCGGCATCATGCGCGACGTCTTCACCATGGGCGCGCGGCCCATCGCCCTGCTCAACGCCCTGCGGTTCGGCGATCCCAGCCACCCGAAGACCCGGCGCCTGGTGGCCGGCGTGGTCTCCGGCATCGGCGGCTACGGCAACTGCGTGGGCGTCCCCACCATCGCCGGGGAGACCAACTTCCACCGCGGCTATGACGGCAACATCCTGGTCAACGCCATGTGCGTGGGCCTGGCCGACGCCGACAAGATCTTCTACTCCGCCGCCCCGGCCGCCGACCTGCTGGTGGTCTATTTCGGCTCCAAGACCGGCCGCGACGGCATCCATGGCGCCACCATGGCGTCGGCCGAGTTCGACGAAGCCTCCGACGAGAAGCGCCCCACCGTCCAGGTCGGCGACCCCTTCGCCGAGAAGCTGTTGATCGAGGCCACCCTGGAGCTGATGGCCTCCGGCGCCGTGGCCGCCATCCAGGACATGGGGGCTGCCGGCCTCACCTCCTCCTCCGTGGAGATGGCCGGCAAGGGCGGCGTGGGCATCGAGCTCGACCTCGACATGGTGCCCCAGCGCGAAGACGCCATGAGCGCTTACGAGATGATGCTCTCGGAGAGCCAGGAGCGGATGCTGGCCATCCTCAAGCCCGGCCGCGAGGCCGACGGCCAGCGGATTTTCGAGAAGTGGGGCCTCGACGCCGCCATCATCGGCCGGACCACCGACACCGGCCACCTGGTGCTCAAGCACGGGGGCGTGGTCGTCGCCGACGTGCCGCTGGCGCCGCTGTTCGACGACGCCCCGCTCTACGACCGGCCCTGGGTCGCGCCCACCCTGCAGCCGCGCCTCAACCCCGCCGACGTCGCCGAGCCCGCCGACTACGCCGAGGCCGTGCTCAAGCTGATGAGCGCCCCCGACATGGCCTCCAAGCGCTGGCTCTGGGAGCAGTACGACCGCCACGTCATGGCCGACACCCTGGAGGACAGCGCCACCGGCGCCGACGCCGGCATCGTCCGCGTGCACGGCTCCAGGAAGGCCCTGGCCGTCACCTCCGACGTCACCCCCCGCTACGTCCAGGCCGATCCCTACGAGGGCGGCAAGCAGGCGGTCGCCGAGGCCTGGCGCAACCTGACGGCCGTGGGCGCCGAACCCATCGCCATCACCGACAACCTGAACTTCGGCAATCCCGAGCGCCCCGAGATCATGGGCCAGATCGTCCGCGCCATCGACGGCATGGCCGAGGCCTGCCGGGCGCTGGACTTCCCGGTCGTGAGCGGGAACGTGTCCCTCTACAACGAGACCAACGGGGCGGCCATTCCGCCCACCCCCACGGTCGGCGGCGTCGGCCTGATCGCCGACTACGCGCGGCGCGCCGACTTCTCGTCGATGAAGCTCGGCGACGCCCTGGTGCTGATCGGCGAGACCCGCGGCGAGCTCGGCGCGTCCATGTACCTGCGCGAGATCCTCGGCCGCGAGGACGGCGCCCCGCCGCCCGTCGACCTCGCCGTCGAGCGCCGCCACGGCGACTTCGTCCGCGGCGCCATTCTCTCCGGCCAGGTCCAGGTGGTCCACGACCTCTCCGACGGCGGCCTGATCGCGGCCGCGGCCGAAATGGCGCTGGCCTCCGGCGTCGGCGCCCAACTCATCGCGCCGAGCGAGACCCCGGCCCACGCCTGGCTGTTCGGCGAGGACCAGGGCCGCTACCTGATCGCCACGCCGAGCCCCGACGCCCTGCTGGCCGCCGGCGCGGCCAATGGCGTCGCGGCCCGCATCGTCGGCGAGGCCGGCGGCGACGTGCTCGCCGTCCCCGGCCTGTTCAGCCTCGCCCTCACCAGGCTGCGCGACGCCCACGAAGGCTGGATGCCGGCCTACATGGGCGGCT